>CAZVSL010000377.1:2465-5353 GCA_964629935.1 uncultured Calditrichaceae bacterium
CGACCGGCACTGTCTACACCAAATCTGAGCTCGAGGCTTTGTTGGCAGTTTGTGAGCAGCACGATTTTCATATTGTATTTGATGAGATCTACGAAAAGATCACCTATGACGGACATGAGCATGTAAGTCTGGCCGCGTATCCGGAGCTTGGTGAGCGCGCCGTTTTGATCAACGGCGTGTCAAAGACCTTTGCCATGACGGGCTGGCGTATCGGATTTGCGGTGGCATCGGCTCCGCTCATCAAAGCCTGCACCAAAATCCAGAGCCACACCACCTCCAATCCGTGCTCGATTTCTCAAAGAGCAAGCATTGCAGCGTTGCAGGCGGACCGCGGAATTGTTGATGAGATGGTGGCGGCTTTCGACGCGCGCCGAATGTTTTTGACTGCGCAACTTAACGAGACCCCGGGCCTGACCTGCGTGTTGCCACGCGGAGCATTTTATACATTTCCCAACGTGACAGAGTATCTGAACTCAAATGCGGCAGGAAAGACGATTTCCACCCCCATGGACTTGTGCGAGTTCTTGCTCGAGCAGGCTGGCGTCGCTGTGGTTCCGGGCGAGGCGTTCGGCTCAAACCAGCACGTACGGATTTCCTACGCTACTTCCATGCAGAACCTGGAACAAGCCGTCAACCGAATACGTGGCGCGCTGGCACAATTGCGCTAACACAGGTCAAGAAGCAAGCACAAACGGTCGAATTATGAATGAGCTCAATTTTACACGCAATCTATGAACATGATTTACGATTTCAGGCGATATTTTCCGCGTGTATTTGACTGGGCGGATAAATACGATATAATGAATTTAGAACAACTTTGAATCAATCAAACCAGAGTGTCAGGATTATGGAGAATCTCGGATTAAACAATGATGTCTCGGTGGGCGGCCGCAAATTTCATGTACAAACCGATCTGTCGGATTCCGGCTCGATGGTCGTCTCGAACGTCTTTCTCGATGGCCAGGTTATCGATACCAGAAAGGTCGAGATCGAAAACGGCCTCTCCGATGACGCTTCCGGGCAATCCGTCAAAGAGGTGCATCAGCAGACCATCACCGATATGGAGATTCTTTACTACATAGATGAAAAAGTAAAGACCGTGCGCCATGCCGCTTCCGCCAACAAGCTCGGCATGCTTTTTCTGGAAAAGAATCTGACGGACGAAGCCGTGGCGCAGTTTAAACTCGCCCTGGAAATCGATCCCGAGTTTTCAGAGGTGTTTGCCAACCTGGGCAAGGCGCTGCTGATGAAGGATGCCTTCGACGAAGCCATCGAAGTTCTGGAGCGTGGCGCCAGGCAGGCGCCGCAATATGCCGACATTCAGAATTTTCTCGGCATCGCCTATCTCTATAAGGAGAACTTCTCAAAAGCTGTGGAACACCTGCAACAGGCGATCAAGCTCAATTCGAACTATATTGGCGCGCACTATCATCTTGGCATGGCGCTGCTGGCGCAAGCCGTGCACAAGCACGAAGGCACGGGAGCGACCGGCTCTCAGGAGACAATCCAAAAGGCCACAGGCTATCTCAACAAAGCTGCGGAGCGCATGGTCAACCGGCAAATTGCGAATTTCGAAAACGTAATGACCAAAGTAAAAGAGCAGGATTACAGCGGCGCGGTGGATGAATTTCTGCTCAGCAAGCCCAGGGAAGCCCTGGCGCATTTCATGGATATCGAGAATGAATTTTATCTCAAATTTATGTATGGCGGCAAAGGCAAGGACGACTCTTTCATCGCCGACTATGTGGAGAAGCTGCGCGAGCAGATCGCGCGCCATCCTGAGTATGCTGATATCCGCAACAACATGGGTGTGGCTAACCTGATTCAATGCAGGAACTTATTTCTGAAAGCGCTGGACGAATTCCGGGCCGCGCTCAAGATCAATCCGAATTTCAAGAAGGCGGAGAAGAATCTGAAGCTGGCAGAAAACGATGGCAAGGGCTTTCTGATATTGCTGCGCGCGATTCTGAAGTAGGCTGCGCCGGCGGTTCGTTTATGTCAGTTTTTTAACGCCGTGGTATAATAATTGCTAAATTTAGGGTTTCAATGTTCCGAAGCAGTAACAAAAGCAGCGCTTGTATCAATATGAGACAATGGACTCACTTTAAGACAGATCTTGTCCTGAGACGCACACCCACTGCACTACTGCCCCTTTTTCTTCTGACATTTGTCTTGCCCCTTTTTGCGCAAACCTCTCTCAATGTCAGCCCGGAAAACAGGACTGCGGCAGCGGTATCACTCTACAAGTTAGAGTTCGCCTTGCCCGAGGCCTTGCCGGCCGACGGCGCGCTCACAGTCACGTTTCCGGAAGGATTTGATCTGTCACGCGTTAAAATTGCGGCTTCTGCAACCATCAACGGCGGCTTTGAGACACACGTGAAGGGACGGCGGGTTGTGATTGTGCGAAAAGGTGAAGGGAAAAGTCTGAACCAGGGAGCGTCCGTCGATCTGCTCTTGACGGCTGTGAAGAATGCAGAGCAAGCATTGGATGGATACCGTTTGACTCTGTCTGCGCATCAGTCAGGCAGCGAGACACTGCGCCGGTTGACGGCAGAGACTGAGACTGAAACGGCCATCTCAGAAACGCAAACTATCCAGGGGACTTTTCGGCTGGAAGCTGCGCAATAGCTACAATCAAGAAACTAGTATCTCAGGCAGTTATTTTTATTGTGGATTCTATGAGAAGTCTTGGGGTTAAGCAGCTACTCATTCTGACGCTACTGCTTGTACCGGCATTAGCTTATGGTGGAACGACACCGGACGACGATACCGTTGGTGCGACCACACTTTATACAGTTAATTTTCAATTAGGCGGTCTGGTACCCCCCGATACACTGGCTGAAGACGGCTCCATCACCATCGAGTTTGATGCTGACTTTGTATTGGGT
>CAZVSL010000377.1:5363-6447 GCA_964629935.1 uncultured Calditrichaceae bacterium
CAACACCCGTTAGCGGTATCGACGGAGGATTTCTGCCTGCAGCTCCAGTAAACCAGACTGTGACCTTTGAACGCGATGGCACCGGCAGCCTTGTGACAAGTAATGCGACTGTGGAGATTCAGTTTGGTAATGTTACCAACCATACAACTCCAGGCAACTATTCTGTCACAATTAGCTATACAGGTGGTACCGGAACGCCGCTAGATGTCAATGCACAGTCATTCGATATCGTTGCCGGACCTCTCGACCACTTCACGGTTTCCGATCCAACGCCCCCCACGATTGCCGGTTCTGATTTTGAAATTACCATCTCGGCTTTTGACGAATTTGACAATGCCATTACTTTCAACGGTACGGTCAATCTCACAGATGACACCGGCACGCTGACGCCAGCAAGCCCATCCATGAGTGGCACAACACTGACAGTCAGCAATGCCAATATCACGACCGCACAAAACAACGTGCAGATTACGGCGACCGGCGACGGCAAATCCGGAATATCAAACGAGTTTAATGTCACCCATGGCGCTCTGGACCATTTTGCCCTATCGACCATTTCTTCGCCACAGACGGCAGGCGAGGGTTTTCCCCTGACCATAACGGCGCAGGACGCAAATGACAATACGGTTACGTCTTTTAATGGCACCGTAAGTTTTTCTACGACGACAGGTTCAATCACGCCTGAAACGAGCGGTAACTTCAGCGATGGTGTGCGCACTGAGAGCATCACATTTGGCTCGGTGGGAAGCGGTACGGCAACAATTGGAGTAAGCGACTCCGACGGCTCCGGCGCCTCCGGAAGCTCGAAAACTCTTTGCCAGACCGGGACATCGAAAATCGCCCGGGCACCGCAACGGCCGGTGCTAACTTCAGCTTCACTGTCGCAGCTTTTGATGCTAACAACAATGAAGTCAGTTTCCCTGGCACTGTTGACCTTGTTGATAATACGGGCACGCTGTCGCCAACCAGTGTTGATTTTTCGGGTGCCACGGAGGTTACCATTAGCAATGCCAAAATAACGAAGGCCCAGAGCGGCGTCAGAATAACCGCCAGTGAAGCAGACGGAGTCGTCGGACAATCTGCG
>CAZVSL010000378.1:0-3047 GCA_964629935.1 uncultured Calditrichaceae bacterium
AGCCGCAGGATTTATCCTGTGGCGGAGGTGGCGATTTGTGAATAATGCAGGCTAGCCTGAAAAATTCACAAATCGAAGGATTGTTAGTCAGGCTATATGTTTGTTCTGTTTGGTCAATTTTGGCAAAACCTCTTTGCTGTGCAACCGATGGGTTAGTATCGCTTTTGTGAAACCCTATTTATGAATAATCCAGGCTGGCAAGTCTCTATTAGTCACAAACTGGCATTTTACGCTTAAGATCGAGGTTCTGAGTTTAACAGAGTCATTTTCTTGATTACCTGCGGGGATAGCTGGTAATTTGTGACCGCTTTTTTGCTTGACTTTCGGGGGAAGGATTAATAAGTTGAAAATCTTTGAAATATGATGCCGTGCCACCTGGCAGGCTAACTATAAACATCCCATCGCAACAACTATAGACTGACATCAGAACGAAGGATGGAGAATAGGGAAGGAGCGTTATGAAGTCATTCTTTCTGGTAGAACCGGGCAGGATGGAGATAAGAGAAACGCCTGTACCGAAGCCAGAATCGGGTGAGCTTGTCATAAAAGTGCAAACTGCGCTAACTTGCGGCACCGACTTGAAAGCATTTCGCCGCGGCCACCCTAAAATGCCCATGCCCACACCCTTTGGGCACGAATTCTCAGGTATCATCGCTGACGCCGGTCAGAGTGTGAACGGTTGGCGTGAAGGTGACGCCATCATGGGCGTGCACACCGCGCCCTGTGGCGATTGCTACTATTGCCGTCGGAATCTCGAGAATCTGTGTCCGGTTACCATGGAAACCATGCTTTTGGGCGCTTACGCAGAGTTCATTCGCGTGCCACGGCGTGTGGTTGAGTTGAATACCTTTCACAAACCTGATTCACTTTCCTATGAAGAAGCTGCCATCCTTGAGCCGCTCGCCTGCGTTGTGCACGGCATAACGCCATTGCAAATACGCGAGGATGACACTGTGCTTATCATAGGCTCCGGCTCGATCGGTTTATTGCATATACTCATGGCCCGTCAAAAGGGCGCCCACAAAGTCATCGTCGCCGGCAAACATGAACAAAGATTGCAGCTCGCAAAACTGCTGGGCGCTGATTTCATCATCGATGCATCGAAAGAGCACACCGGGGAAATGGTGCGAGAGCTTACACGCGGTTACGGCGCCAACTGGGTTTTCGAGTGTACCGGACGTCCGGCTGTGTGGGAGCAAACAGTAGACCTGGCGGCCAAAGGCGGCAGCATTATTCTGTTCGGCGGCTGTCCTTCAGGAACCAAAGTGCCCATCGATGCAACCCGGCTGCATTACGACCAGATTACACTCATAGGCACCTTTCATTTCACCCCGCGTGATGTTGCAGAAGCGCGGCGGCTTCTGGTTGAAAACAGGCTCGATGTCAGCAAGCTCATAACCGACCGCTTTCCTCTGGATGAGCTCAGTCGGGTATTCGGTTTATTGATGCTGGGTGAAGGTGTAAAATATGCAATCCAGCCGGGCTCCGACACATGAGCGCCAGAGGCATCACCCTGCGCCTCACATGATTCAGCAGCATCAAGTTGTAGCGCAGCACCTTACCTCAAGTTCTCAAGACACATAAACGTTCAAAATTTGCCCATCAATTCAGTCATGAATTCTGACTACGATACAGCCACACAAAACTCAGCCTGGTTGCAACGCAAGAAGCCGGGCCTGCTAAGAGTCTCCGGCAAGGATCACATCGATCTGCTGCACCGGTTGACCACGAATGAGCTGCGCCATCTTAAACCAGGCGCAGGCCAGATCAACGTATTTACCAATGAGGTCGGTCGTATTGTGGATCGTGTCCGGCTACTGAAACTGGCAGAGGAAGTTATCATTCTTACCAGTTTCGATTATGAGACGCGCGTGGCGGCGTGGCTCGACAAGTACATTTTCATTGAAGATGTCAAGGTCGCGCATGAAGGTGAGGCACATGCAATGTTGTCTGTCCTGGGCCCGAAGTCCGCAGCTATTCTGGCAGAGAAACTGGGATTGAATGTCAGCGATTTGGAAACGTGGTCATTCGCGCGGACTGAATGGCAGGGCGGCGAACTCTTGCTGCAGCGCTCGCATGAACTGCATGTTGCCATGTTCGACTTGATCGCGCCGAGAGCTCTGGAAGACAAATTGCGCAGTCATTTGCAGGATGTGCCGGAAATCGGCGAGCAGACTTATGAAGTTCTGCGCCTTGAATCCGGCTGGCCCGTGCCGGGCAGAGATTTTGATGATCAGATCAATCCGCATGAAGCCGGAATGCGCCCGTTCATCAATCTGGATAAAGGGTGCTACATCGGGCAGGAGGTGATTGCGCGGCTGGACACCTATGATAAGGTCCAGAAACATCTCATGGGTCTCATCCTGGAAGGCGACGCCCTGCCGGAACCCCGCTCCGATTTGTACATCGGAGACAAAAAACAGGGCTGGGTAACAAGCTCGGTTCATTCTGGTGCTCTGAACAAGAACATTGCGCTATGCTATGTCAAAACCAAAGCCATAGCAGAAGGCGTCGCAGTTGAAATCGATTGTAACGGCGCGCGAGTAACCGGCAAACTCGTGCCCTTGCCTTTTGTGCCGAAAAGAACGCCTCTTTCCTGACTGAAGTCTATGAAAGCAGCAAAACTCTACACCCTTGACAATGTCCGGCTCGAAGAGCAGCCGGTACCCGAGATCGACGCGAACGAGGCGCTGGTACGCATGAAGGCTTGCGGCATCTGCGGCAGCGACACCATGGCCTGGTACGTTGCCAGGAAAGCCCCGTTTATTGTCGGGCATGAGCCCGCCGGCATTGTGGAGGCAGTGGGCGAGCACGTGACCGATTTCAAACCTGGCGACCGTGTCTTTGTGCACCACCACGCGCCATGTTTTGATTGCAAATACTGCCACAAGCGGCAATACTCGCTGTGCGCTGCCTGGAAAGCCACCAACCTCGATCCGGGCGGTATGGCGGAGTTGTTTCGCGTGCCGGCCATTAATTTGCGCGGGGACACACTCAAGCTGCCGCCTGAACTCAACTTCGAAGACGGCGCCCTCATAGAGCCTACA
>CAZVSL010000378.1:3057-6420 GCA_964629935.1 uncultured Calditrichaceae bacterium
CGTCGTCAAATCGATCAAGAAAGCAGCGTTGCAGCCACAGGATACGATGGTGGTCATCGGTCTCGGCGTGATGGGACAAACCCATATTCTGCTGGCAAAACATTACGGCGTACGCCGGATAATAGGCGCTGACATGGTGCCCTACCGGCTCGAGAAGGCGTTGGAGTTCGGCGCCGATTATGTGGTAGATGTGTCACAAGCAAAGCTTGAAGACCAGGTTCGGAAGTTGACGCAAGGGGAGCTTGCGGATGTTGTTATCGTGGGCCCCGGCTCGGTCGCAGCGATGGAAACAGCTCTGGCGTGTGCCGGTAAGGGTGCAACGGTGTTGTTTTTTACGCCAGCGCCGGATTCAGAAATGCTGCCAATCCATCCCTATCATCTTTATTTCAATGAGATCGATTTGAAATTCTCCTATTCCTGTGGTCCGGACGATACGCTCGAATCCTTGCAGCTCATCAAGAACGGTGTGGCAAATGCCGAAAAGCTCGTGACGCACCGCTTTCCGCTCGAACAAGCGCAGCAGGCCGTGGACATGACGGTTGCGGCGCAGCAGTCGCTTAAGATTCTTGTTGTTCGTTGACCTGAACTATTTTTTGGGCTGGAAAGTAATAACAATGATGTAACATTTCTCCAAACAGAGTGTGATTCAGCTATAAAGAAAGGTATGCCGTGGGTGTTATCCATAAATTTTCAGGACAGCCGGGCTTGTTTGATTGGCAAGACATCGAAATACAAAGCTATGCCGGTGATTCTGCCGGACACGTGACCAAACGCGAGCTCATAGGCCGTGATGACGGCGCCCGCAACTTTGAAGTTCGCTATTTCGAAGTGGCGCCGGGCGGCCATACGGCGCTTGATCAACATGCTCATGACCACGGCGTAATCGTGATTCAGGGCCGCGCCGAGCTGTTGCTGGGCGAAGACATGCGGCAGGTGCACTACGGTGATGTTATCTACATCGCCCCTTACGAAAAACATCAATTCCGGAACGAATCAGACAAACCGTTTGGGTTTCTCTGTGTTATCCCTCCCAAAACCTGAAAGAACAGACAGACCATGGCATATCCGAAACTCCGCCACATCGATGTTTTTCCTGTTGAGACTGAAAACGGACAAATGGTTGCGTTGCGAGACCCAAATGGCATCGCGACGGAAATGTTGATTATTTCGCCGGACATATTGTACATTCTGCGGTACTTTGATGGCCGGCATTCGCTTGAGGAAGTTCAGGAAGAATACCGGCTGGCATTTGGCAAAAAACTGGAAGATGCTCAGTTGCAACAAGTGGTCGATCATCTGGATACTTACTTTTTTCTGGATAACCAAACTTATGCTACGAAGCGTAAGCAGGTTGAGCAGGAATTTCTGCAATTGCCTGCACGACCCGCCGTACACGCAGGTCAAAGCTATGAAGCAGATGCCATCGCCCTGTCCGAGCAGCTCAACAGCTTCTTCACCGATCCCATGGGCGCGGGCTTGCCTGAGCACAATGGCAAAGCGCGTCGTACGCTCAAGGGACTGGTGGCGCCGCATATCGATATTCGCGCCGGCGGTCCGTGCTACACACACGCCTACCGGGCATTGGCAGAATCTGAAGCGGTCGATTGTTTCGTGATCCTGGGTACCGGGCACTCGGGGCTGGCCAACCTGTATTCAACGCTGCCAAAAGACTTCGATACTCCCCTCGGTCCGGTTAAACATGACGCCGGGTTTATCGATCTGCTGCGTGAGAACTATCCCGATATAGAAAAATCCGAAGCTTTGCCGCACAAGTCCGAACACGTGATCGAGTTTCAGCTCGTATTTTTGAAGCATCTTTATGGCCAGCGCAATTTTACATTCGTCCCGATTCTGTGTTCTTTTTCCTATCACATGCTTACCGATCCCCGCTTCTCACGCGAACGGGAAACTGTCGAGACCTTCTCGCGGGCTTTGCGGCAAACTATCGGGCAATATGCTGGCAAAGTTTGCCTGATCGCCAGCGTCGATTTTTCGCACGTGGGCTTGCGGTATGGTGACCAGAGCCCGCCGGACGCAACATTCCTGAGCCGTGTCAATCAATTCGATAAGACGCTGATACAGCACATCGAGCGACTCGATGCTGAAGCGTTCTGCAAAACAGTGGCGCAGCAGCAGGACCGCTACCGGGTTTGCGGATTTTCATCGATTTATACCATGCTCAATGCACTCGATGCGCAAGAGGGCCGGCTGCTCGATTATGCGGACACGGAAGTAGACAATCAGAATTCGCGAGTAACTTTTGCCAGCATGGCGTTTCATTAATCATCATGTGGTGAAGTAACGCCGCTCGCTCCGCATGCAATGCTGCCAGGCATCTCTAACCTGCCATTCTTATGAAAGCACAGAAAGACAGAACTGAGTTCGATGAGTTTTTCCCGGAAGAGTATATCAAGCGCGCTGTCAAAGTTCTGCGGCTGATCAGTGAAGAAAGCAAGTTGCGCATCATGCTGTTGCTTGCCAAGGAAGGGGCGTGCCGCGTGACAGAAATCTGCGAGGCCCTGCAGATGCATCAGTCGACCATCAGCCACCATCTTTCTCTCTTGCGCAATGCGGATCTGGTCACCACGGAACGCAAAGGCACCAACATCTACTATGACATCAACGACAGTTTCTGGCGCGAGATGGGCAAGCAGTTTTTTGATTATCTGCAGAAGGGCAACAATATTCACATATTGGGGAAGTTTTTGTTGAAGCGGTTGGGGTGAAGAGCAGGAAAAGGCTTGCTTTGTTCAATAATCTTTTTAAATATTATTGAGTCTCAGGGCTTTCTCGGCTTGACAGTGCTCGTTGTCAAGTTGATATAGACCCACATCCTTCCACACAGGCACGGACACGCCTTTTTTAAAGGGAGCGCTGACTTGTTCAGGGATCTTGATATGAACCTTGCTCAGGTAGCAGGTACGCTCCCCGGAAAACAAAAAGTAGGGGTAATTCAAATGCGAAAATTGTTCGTTGCAATTCTTGTCATGTGCAGCATGTGCCAGACCGCACAATCCCAACAGAAGTATGAGCTTGTAAAAGAGGATGTTTGGCACAACAGCGGCTGGGCCAATTTGGTTTCTCTCAGTGCATTTGGAGGAAAGAACGATGGTTGTTGCTAAAAGGAATTAGCCCCATCTTTATCAAAGTCAAGAATCCGATTGCTGTGTTGGACAATGGCGTGGTTTTCACTTCATCAGGCGGCAATCAGGTTTCAACGTGGTATCATGAAAAAAATCATGGTCTATTCACATATTTCTTTCTAAAAGGCTTGCGCGGCGCCGCTGATGCTGATAAGAACACCGAGATAACGGTTGATGAAATGGAATCATACTTGTTAAACAATGTCCCGGATACGGCACG
>CAZVSL010000379.1:0-6419 GCA_964629935.1 uncultured Calditrichaceae bacterium
CCGATTGAGACTTTCACTCTATAAGAAGCACCAAGCTTCGCTTGGCGCACTAACGATCAGTTTCTCCTGAACGCCTGGCTGGTGTGAGGCAACGCTTTCAACAACAGAAACTTCATCAATCATTTTTTGCTCCGCACTTTGGTCAGGGGATCTGACTTAACGCCTGGTCCAGGTCTGCAATGAGGTCTGCGATGTCTTCGCAGCCAACAGAAATTCTCACCAGCTCGTCCAGAATTCCGGCTTCCTCGCGCTCATGTTTCGGAACCGAGGCATGTGTCATGGAGGCCGGATGCTCGATGAGCGATTCGACACCGCCAAGAGATACTGCCAGCGTGAATAAGCGCACGTTGTTCATTACCGTCTTGCCACCTGCAAGGCCATTTTTCACACCAACGCAAATCATGGCGCCGAAGCCATCCATCTGCTTTTTCGCGATGGCATGCTGGGGATGTTCGGGCAGGCCCGGATAGCGAACCCAGGTCACTTTCGGATGCTGTTCAAGAAATGCGGCCAACTTCCCGGCATTTTCCTGACTGCGCTCGAGCCGCAGTGGCAGCGTCCGCACGCCGCGCAATACCAGCCAGGCCTGGTGCGGATCCATGGTACCGCCAAACAGATTCAGGACCGGCTTGATCGCGTTATATAGCTTTTCATGTTTGGTGACAATCATGCCGCCAACCACATCACTGTGGCCGTTGATAAACTTGGTCAGACTGTGCACGACGACATCGGCGCCGTGCTCAAAAGGCCGCTGCAAATAGGGGCTGGCAAAGGTGTTATCGACCACCACAAGTGCATCCTGGTTGTGGGCTATTTCTGCTACAGCCTCGATATCGGTGATCGCCATGGTCGGATTGGCCGGCGTTTCGACATACACAACCCGTGTGTTGGATTGCATGGCCTCTTTGACATGGTCCGGATTGGCCGTATCCACAAAGGTGGATTGGATGCCGAAGCGTGAGAATTCTGTTTCGAGAACCACACGCGTCGGGCCATAAACAGAATCCGTACTCACGATATGTGATCCCTGGTTTAGCAGCGCAAGATAAACCGTGGTGATGGCAGCCATGCCGGTCGCAGTCGCCATACCTGCGTAGCCGTTTTCCAGCGCAGCAACGTTATCTTCGAGCGCCCGTGTTGTGGGGTTGCCCATGCGAGTGTAAATGTAGCCGGACTTTTTGCCGGAAAAACGGGCGGCCCCTTCATCCGCGTTGGGAAAAGAAAACGTAGAGCTCTGAAAAATCGGAACAGACACCTCGCCAAACACCGGATGTTGCAGGCTGCCGGCATGAATTGCTTTGGTTGTCTTGTGCAGCGATGCTAACTTCGTTCTTGTTTCCATATCGAGTAATCTCGCTTTCGTTTAAGCATCAATTCATAAGTTAAGGCTAAACGGACTTGTCATCACATTCGTTCACGCTTCAAGTTGTCAACCATTATCCCCACGCCATAACTCATCTGAGAATCATTTGTTTATGCTTCTGCCGTTTCAATATATAACGGCATCTTTCAGGTTATTTGTTATTCGATGAAGTCCTGACTTTGAGCAATTCTGGCCGACGGCCATCAAGTAGTTTAATGTAGCCGTTCTGTCTGGTCCCTTAATTCACCGGCCAGGTACATTTTAGCAGCGGTTTCGACCTCCGTCTCGTCGGTGACAATCATCTCGATACCCTGAGCGCGCAAGTCTTCCCACGCTCTGCGCCCCATGCCGTGACTGATGACAGCCTTGCCGTCCCGCAAGGCTTGAGGCACTGTTTTGTGGCCTTGCTCGTCTCCCCGGCCATGCCCGGCTCCGCCATGCTCCTGGTGCTGCTCACCACCACGGGAATGACCGGTGAAGGTGTTTCGGCGCATCTCCTTGTCGATAACTGTATCATTCTCAACCTCATATAGGCAACTATTCAGCAATGCTCGCAAAAGCAAAATTATTTTATGGCAAAATGGGCAAAATGATTAAAATCGAAGGGTAACCATTCAAGAGTTTTAACCACGTAGTGGTGACGTGTCAAATTCGTGCTTAACCTTTTTGTTTGGGGACATGAAAAAATCTCCGGCAGCAAGTAAAATCCCGAACAATTATTTTGCCCTTAATCGTTTTGCCTTCTAATTTGTACCCTGAATAGTTACTAGAATAAGGCTTCGCCCGAAATGTTCTGAAATGATCTTCCCGTCTTGGGTGGCTAATGCGATCTTCATCTTGATTCTCCTCTGTTCATGGTCTGCGCGCGTGTTCATGAACGCTATGTTTAAGCGTCGGTGCAGTCAGGATCTCGAGCTCATCGCGCTGTAACTTGATCAAAGCGTCTTTGGCCGACATGCGCCGCGCCAAAGCCACCTGCAAATCTAAAGAGCGAATTAGCTCAAAAGCATTAGGGCCAATATTTCCTGTGATGAATATTTTCACCCCGGACTTTGCGGCCCGCGGAATGATGGCATGCGTATCGTCCTCTGGATTTTTTATCACCTCAATGTGCAGCGTTTCCGGGGCAACCAGCAAATAACAGGCTGCATGCCCAAACCGCTTTGCGACGGCGCTGTCCAGATTGGCATCCTGACTTGCAATAAGAACTTTCATCTTTTCTATCAACCTCGTTTGTGGATAAGAGTCATTGGTTCTCAAAAAGGTTCTTGAACTTTTCCGGAATCGGCAACAGGCTCTCCCGGGCATAGTCAAAAAAGACGATGCCAGTGGTTGCCCGGGCGATTTCCTTATTATTTTTTTTGTTTGTCAGTCTGTAGACAATATCAAAGCCGAAGGGATGAAACTCGGTCGCGGCCATCTCGATAAGAAGCGTGTCGCCGTAGAATCCCTGGGATTTGTACTGGATGGCTGCATTGTTCATAATGGTGCTGATGCCCTCCACGTTGTCTTCGCTGTAGTTGTAATGTCTGAAGAAGCGCATGCGTGCGTCATGAATAATGGACAACACTTTGTCATTGCCGAGATGCCCGGCATAATTGATGTCAGTTATGCGAACATCGATCTCGGTGGTAAAATGGAATTTCCTGGGCAGTGGAATCAGGATCTTAGCCATAACTTTTCCTTTGTTTCGTCGACAATCTTTGACCAATCCGCGCTTTCCCGCCGGCAAGCTGCCAGATATCAAACTTTTGGCGCCACAAGCTTGTCTTCGAGATATCTGGCAAGCACATCTTCTACTTCACCGCTAACCCAGGCAATGACCTGAATCGGGCTGTTCTCAAACTGATTGGTGTAGAACTCCGTTATGCCGTCACAGATAAGGACATCGACGCGCAACCGTTTAAGTAAGTCAATCCTTTCTAAAGGGTTTGCCCGCGCCCAACAGTAGGATTCCCGCTTTCGGATGGCAGCATTCTCTACAACAACGACCAGGACGTTTTCGCTATAGTCCAGCCGATTCGAAATTCGACTCTCAAAAATCGGCATGGCAATCGTCTTCATTACAGTTTCTCACTTTTCGCGATATCACGGCAATTGCCGGACCAGAATTTCTCTTATGATCGCAAGGTAAAGTTATTTATGGAGGTAGCACTTATGACGACAAAGAGATGTGTCGACACATGGCGCATCCTTGCAACTAACACTGTGCGACAGTTGCAGAAATGCGACAATTGCATCTGGGCCAAACAGGTGAATTGAAGAAAAAATGCAGGATGCTTTTAATATAAAATATCGTATCGTGGGTGGTGGAGACTGAAATGCCAACCCAATGAGTCACATCTGTTGCTCGGTCACATCAACCCATATTTCTTCATCTTACGGTAGAGCGTCGCCCGGTGAAGGCCGAGTTCCCGGGCGGTCTCAACTTTGTTCCAGGCGTGCTTTTCTAGCGTATTGAGGAGGGTTTGCTGCTCGGCAGCTTCAAGCGGGCTTGCCTCGGCAGCAAGCTCTTGAGGATTAAGCTGGCCTTCCGACAATTCCGGTGGCAAATGCTGAAGCTGGATGTCTTCGCCACGACACATGACAAACGCGTGCTCGATGATATTTTCCAAATGCCGCACATTGCCCGGATAATCAAAGCGCATCAGCAGACCAAGCACATCATCGGAAACGCGCTGAATGAGGCGCCCCATTTTGCGATTGAATTTGTCGATGAAATGGTCCACCAGCAGCGGAATATCATCCCGTCTTTCCTTTAGCGCCGGAAGCGTCAACTTTACTACATTGAGCCTGAAATACAGATCATCACGAAACTCACGCTTTTCTACCAGAGCAAACAAATCGTCTTTGGTAGCCGCTATGACTCTCACATCCGCTTTCATCGGAGCGGTCGCACCCAATGGCTCAAACTCGCGTTCCTGCAAAACCCGAAGCAGCTTGACTTGCGTGGCCGGAGACAGGCTCTCAACCTCGTCCAGAAAAATGGTGCCGCCTTTGGCCAGAGCAAAGCGCCCGGGCTTGTCTTTCTTGGCGTCCGTAAAAGCGCCCTTGACGTAGCCAAAGAGCTCGGACTCCAGCAAGGTGTCCGGCAATGCACCACAATTGATGGCCACGAACGCCCCCCGGCTACGCAGGCTCAGGTTGTGAATCGCGCGTGCAAACAACTCCTTGCCGGAACCGCTCGGTCCCTGGATGAGAACGGTGCTATCGCTTTCAGCGATGTTGGGAAGAACATCGAAAATCTCATGAATCCGATGGTTCTTGGAGATGATATCTTCCAGGGTATAATTGCATTTGATTTCCTTTTTTAATTCCTCGTAGGTGGACAAATCACGGAAGGTTTCCACGCCGCCGATCTTCTTGCCCGATTTGTCGCGCACCACAGCGGTACTAATGCTAACCGGAATGACTTTGCCATCGGAGCGCAGAATGTTGGCGTGCCGGTCGACATACTCCATCTCAAACTTAAGCGAACATCGTAGAGCACAACTCTTTTCGCAAATATTCGCCTTCAGCACTTCGAAACAGTACTCTCCGATTGCGTCCCGGCGCGATATACCGGTGATTCTCTCGGCAGAGTGGTTGAAGAAGGTAATGCGCATCTGCTCATCCACCGTGAATACGCCATCCGCAATGCTCTCGAGGATAACGTTTGCATGGGACGAGGTTAGAGAATTTTGATATTCGCTTGTCATACATCCATTTTATGAAATTAAAAGCGTCTTTGCAAGCTCTCAGTTTACGGCTTATCTTGCAAATCCAATCCCTTCTATGCTCACATGGCTATCCCTGATCTCGGTACCAGCCCCGAGTATTTCCTCGACGAGCCACAATCTGGCTGCAACATGCTCTGTCACACGCGGCACGACGTATTCGCTGACGCCGTCTGCGAGGGCACAGAACGGAATCAACTGGTCGGCAAGATGTCTATCAACCGTGGCGCCTGTTTTCAAATCATCCATCAGGGTTCTGGCCACATGCTTGCCGATATACTCAGCAGAACGCCCGATAGCACCGGCCATATCCGAGGCGATGCGACATTTTGTTTCGGTCTCCGCCCAAACCGCCAGACAGGCGCCAGGCTGGACAGAGACTCTCTTGAAGACCGGACTCTCCCGTTCATCATAGAGCACCTGAATATACGGCTGGTATCCTTTCGCACGCAGCCTTTTCTCACACGTATCAGCCATCCTGTCGGAGACGTTTCTCTCTGCCAGCAAAGATGAGAGAGCAAAACCTGCGATGGTCGATACCTCACCCTGTTCGAGCATCGTGATAGGTTTTAATCTACCCTGCACCGGCGCGACTTTCACCTGCATGACGCCCTGGCCTTTCGGTGCATATCCTGGTTGTTCTATTTCCAGCTCAGCATCAACACCCATGCGCTGCAAAACCGGAAACAGAATGTGCTGGAGGTAGAAAGCCGAGGGTGCAAAATCCTGAAACAGTCCGCCGGTGAGTTTGTAGGTTACGGCTTCCTCGCAAAACAGGGATATGGGCAGCAGAATCGCAGTCAACAAAGCCGTGGAGCCAGCCGTGCCGATATCGAAATCATAGTGCCCGCCGCGCAATCTCTGGCCAGGCCAGAATTTGATTTCCTGCGAGCCCACTGCGGCAAATTCAAGTCTGCCCTGGCAAATCTGGCGGCAGGCTTCTACACCACGCAGGTGTTGCGGTCTCAGGCCGGGTTTCTTTCGATTGGCTCGGATGTTCGTGAACTGTGTCGCCTGGCCGGTCAAGGCAGCAAGCGAAATGGCATCCCGTACGATGGCGCCGGAGCCGGATTTGTGTGCGCCGTTGATTTGTAGCATTGGTTATGTGAGAATGACTGCCGGAATTGCCAAGAGATCGATTATGCTCAGTTTCTTGTATCAGTCGGAAGCTCGCAGATCGACTGAGCGCTCTCTTGATTCTCTTACAGCATTAAGAATGTCTTTTGTGGTTGCCTTCGTTCAATGTTGAGTACCTCCGCAAGGCGCTGTCTCGCTTCTGAATAGGTGTATACTTTCATGAAATTCACCTAGCCTGGTTTATTCACGGATCTGCCTTTTTA
>CAZVSL010000380.1:0-6346 GCA_964629935.1 uncultured Calditrichaceae bacterium
TAGATTTCTCGGTTTTGGGTGCTGCATCTCCAAAAGGGGGTGAGACCCGTAAAATCATTCTTGCGATAGTAGCACTCTCAGAATACACATTAGCTGATTTTCTCCAATCTCATACGGGCTTTCCAGAAGAATCAATCGCTCGGTTAAATTTGGGAGAAAAATATGGTCCTTCAGAAGATTTGGGAATCTCAGCCGAGCTTTTGTACGAAAGAGTTCGAGATGACTTAACGAAAGTCAAAGATACACTTTTTGACTTAGACATTGCTCCATATTATGTTGCAGAAATATCAAGTCGAATTGGCTCAGGATTCTTTCCAAGATCGGCCGAAGAAATAACTGGACCTACACCAGATTCCCACCTTGACGATTTTGAAACTCTTCTTGAGGATTGGAATGGCCGGCTTGAAATCAACAAGAATTACTTACATTTAGAAAAAGAATTGATGAGCTTAGATAGCAGATCTGAACTTATAGCTCTTTACGACATTATTTCTCATTTTTTCAACAACTACTCTAATTATTTAGAGAGACACATTCCCGAATATATCTTTTCACATGCAGAAACTGCTTTCTACCGAGACATCGAAGCCGCTGGTTTGAGAGCTCACACTGTGAGAAGTGCTATTGCTAAGGTTAAGGATCTATTTCGCTATCTCGGTGAGAGAATACCGTTACGAGTTTTTAGATTACCATCCGATGAATTACCTACACAGGCTTCCTTAGAACAATTGTTCAGATATTGTTTTCAATCTTCCGCCAATGACTTAACCCAAAGTGACTTTAATATTTGCCTAAACATAGGCAGACAACTCTCAAGAATATCGCAAGGCAAAGTAAACCTAAAACCAGATGACCACGAAAAACTAGAGGTCTCAAAAAAACTAGGGATTAACTTAAAGAAGCTCAACAACTTGTTGCACAAAGTCGTTTTTCCATCATTAAGATTTTTTAGGTCCGAGTATCAATTAATGACCGTCAAAGAGTCAAAAGAATATTTACCACAATTGTCTCCAACCTTAAGAGACAAAATCTACAAGCACATAGTCAAGCATGGTTATGGCAAAAAATACAGATTAAAACCAGGAGCGTTTGGTTATGTAACAACAATTGAGAATCCCAATGGCGAACAAATCTCAGTGAATCTTTCAATGGGTCAGTCATCTCTTGTTATTAGGGATGATAATCCGACAGTTTATGCAAAAACGCGTCCAATTACTAGACCAGACGGTAAATATTATCTGGGACTAACCCACGTAACTCTAATTGAGGATTAGTCTATGGCTCACAAAACTGGTGGTCAATGTAGGCGCATTGTTGGAGAAGATGAGATATATTGTGAAATCATCGGAAGTAATAGTTGTATCGACAAAGAAGGTTCAGATTGTGATGGAACATATGAATATTGCGATTTCGAAGAGTATGGATACGCGAAACTTGGATTTGTCTTTCCATCTTTAAGATGTCCAAGCTGTAGAAATGAAAGGAGAACTCTTAATGATAAAACGGCTATTTGTAGTATTTGTGGAAAGGCTTTTACAGCTCGTGGTGGAAGTCGTCGGTATTGGAAAACTCAAGGCTTGGCACAACCTTCAGAATACATCATCTCAGGCTCGTTAGGTCCAGAATGCTCTCGTTGTCGTAATCTTGACGAAAAACAAAAGAAAAAAATCAAGAATCTTCGTGAGTTAAAACAAAAGAGTATATTAGACCAAAAACATTTCGCTCAACTCCTAAAAAACAGAAACCCAAAGTTGACCGAAAAAATATTAGAAGGTCGATTGAGGAAGGTAGATGTTGCCGACGAGGTTAAGCGACGTGATGAAAAGGGGAATCTAGTAAACATAACATATCGCCACCCTGGCTACGCAGAAACTTTCGATCCTTCAGGAAAGCTCCTATTTAGAACTTATCATAAAGGAAATTATGCTGTTCATGTAGGTCCCGATTGGAAGCCAATTGCTTATACTTTTTGGAAACCAAAAGGCCTATTGGATGAAGGCCATTATGCTACCTACAAATTGGATCTTAAAACAGTAACCAGTAGAACTTTCGAGAAAGAAACGTACAACGAAACATTACATAGTGACGGCAAAAGGACTTCAGTCTATGCAGAGTAAGAATAGTCCCGAAGAGACGTCTGAACTTGAACAGATAGAAGCAATTCGAGCTTTTGCTGAACAAAGTTGTGCTCAATTTGCGAGTCACCTTGCATACGTATGCCATCTTTTACTCAAAGACCCGTCAAATTTTTCTAATGAAGGACTGTTAGATTTATACTCATCCGCTGGAGCCAGTCATTGGGTCATGTGGCGATTGAACAAACTAGCCAGAATATATCCCAACGTTGCCGAGGAAGTTGAAAATAAACAGATACAATTAGACAATTTGATAATGCAACTTCAAGCATTAGAAGTGACTCTTGAGGGTTTTGCCAAGAACCTTGAATCAATCTTCAATCCGTTTATTGAAGCTTGGAGTTTGAAACTTCAAAAAATTCTAAAATCTGAAGATGTGGAAGAGGGAGATTTCGCATTTGAAAAAATTCTAATCGATAGAGACAAGCTCAGTTTTGCAGTTGACTTTCTTAGAATTCGGCAACAGTATGAAATGAATTTACCTTTCACGCTACCTATTGATAAGACCACAAGGACTATTCTATTAGCAGAGCTACCTCTCAAGTTAAACTATGAAGTGCTGGCAAAGCGATTTCATTACAAAGAACTCTCGTGGGTGTCACCAGAACACTTTTGGTGGAGAAAGGCTTATGAACCGTTCTCAGGCCAACTATTTGCCAGGAAGCAATAATTATGATTGGTATTGTTATTCCAACGTGCGACAGGCCGTTCCAGTTATATCAAGCGGTACAAATGCTGAGAAAAAATATTCATGATCACAGCATCTTTGATCTGTGCGTAATCGATGATGGCGAGGACTTTCTAATAGAACCGAGTAGATTGAATGAAATTTGGCCGGGCGTTAAGTTCTACAGAACGGGTCACGCTGGTTCCGCTTATTCAAGAAATATTGGTGCTAATAAAGTGGATGGAGAGTGGCTCGCGTTTATAGATGATGACTGCGTGATAAATGATCGTTGGAGTAAAACTATTCTTTCTATCATTGATAGCGCATCGGATGACTTGGTAGCAATAGGCGGCGATGTGTTGCCTTCTAAGCCAGACAGCATTATATCATGGTACCTCAGTTCAACCGATCATCTAAGAGGACCATTGGAGTATAGAGGAAGAATCGTTGGATTGGCAGGGGCAAATATGCTAGTAAAAAAAAGTGCATTTATGTTAGTTGGTGGTTTTGAGGAGAATTTAACCTCCCGCACCGGTTCAGAAGATACCAACTTAATTTATAAGCTTAACAAGAGCTGGAATTGTAAGTATAGCTCTGAGTTCTCAATCGAACACAACAACAGCATTACATTAGCTAGTTTTTGCAAGAAATATATAAACTATGGCTACTCTCTGGCTGCGCACGTAGCTATGTATAATGTTAATTTCCGAGATTTTGGGATTTATAGACTACCACCTAAAAGACATTCGGCAGTATTTTATAGCGTTTACTATCTTTTTATGCTTAGCGCGCGTAGGTTATTGAAAACGCCTTACATGAAGAGACTGATCGCTTGGAATTTCCTATTTTGGCCATTATCGATGTTACAAGAAATGTGTTTTCAATACGGAGCACTAAGATATATCTACCTAAATACAAACTAAAAGTCTACGGAATATTTGGATTAGCTATAGAGCCGCCGTATAAACTGAATTAGAGACAATATTACATGACATGAATTGATCGTGTGTGTTGAGTACTATCGAATTAGAATCTCAGCAAAATTCTGATTTATGCTGGAGTCCCAAGTGTCCAAGAATAATAAGTACATCGCTGTTTCTGGAGGTGTAGCAGTAGGCAAGAGTACTATAATCAGGCATATGAGTAGTTATTTTGCTATAGCTTTAGAGAACTCTAACAACAATCCTTATATTATGGACAGAAAAGATTACAGTAATTCCATATATTATTCTCAGTTGTATTTTTTGTCTCAACGATTCCTCAGTCAACTGAAATTATCGCAAAGTAAAATAGCATTGGTTGAACGTACGATTTTTGAGGATGCCGAAATATTTGCAAAATATTTCCATATGCGAGGCGATATCAATGACCATCAATGGGAAAAGTATATGGGCGTCTATCGTTCGTATTGTAATATAATTCAATATCCAGATTTGATTATATTTATCGACTCGAACTTGGAATTAACAAAGAACTTAATAAAAAAGAGAGGGAGAGCTTCAGAAGAAAACATAAGTAACGATTTCTTGAACGATGTACTAATGTCCTATCGTCAATGGATTGATCTCGTAAATTTTTGCCCAGTTGTTAGACTACATACTGAAGAAATTATCAATAAGGATTATTCTTACGAACTGACTACCCGGATAAAAAAAAGTTTACCTGATTTTACCGAACTTAGATAACAGAAAAGGGAGGAATCATGTCAAATACAAATACACGTGAGATAGGAAAGAGAGGGCCTACTCCTTCATTAGACGTGATCACCACAGTTTGCTTCAGGGTTACTAGGGGCTGCAACTTGACTTGTAGCTATTGCCAAGCTCCTCCGAATGCAAAACAACAAACATTATTCAGTATGATCAATGCTCTTAATTGGTTGCGGGACAGGGGTTGTCAAGGTGTTAAATTCACGGGAGGCGAACCAACTACAATACCATTCTTAAGTAAGCTAATAGAAGAATGTCGTGATTTGGAAATGACGCCTACGGTAGTGACAAATGGAACAATACTAAACGACCGATTGCTAAATAGCTTTATAGAAAACCAAGTGAGGGTTAAGATATCATTACATGGGCTTTCAGAAGTGCATAATCAATTACAGGGAGCTGATGTATTTGATACGGTACTATCAAACATGGAAAGAATTTTAGACGCAGGTGTTGAAGTTAGCATTCACACATTATTATATCATGGATCGAAATTAGATTTAAACAAATGGATAGAGTATTTGTGTGGTAAAGGTTGCCATAAGGTTAGCTTTATGCCTTTTATCTCGCGAGGGAGAGGGATATCTATGGCCAATATCATGGCACTAAGGGAAGATGAGCTAACTGTACATAAAAAGACGGTGGAACGTTGTGCCAGAAAATATGAAAAAAGAATCGCTGTACGGTGGTTAGACTTTTTGGAAAAGCCATATATTGTTTATGAGACTGATGGAAATATATATATTGAATATGACTGTGAGAGTCGCGACAAAATTATATATACCAATTTGCAAACTTCTTCCGACTTATCCGAACGATTTAATACTCAGAAATCACTTGGCACACTAGGAAATCCTGTGCGGAACAAATGGAGTTGGGATTGCATCACCGGCACATCGCCTAACATTTGCATTCAGTCGGATTGAAACCGCCATATTTTTTTTCAAAATTTTGGGGTGAATAAAGTCTTCGATTCATTTTCAACGTTAATCTTATGCGGTTTCAACCGCTGATGCTGTCGTTAGAAAAAGGCCAAGGTGGCAATTCACATATTGAACGGCTTTTCGTTTTGAAATTTCTTCAACCTGATTTATATTCAAGATGTTGAGACAATAAATAAGGTAAAGACTTATGCATGAGCGAATTTCAATTGATCCAAAGGTTTGTCATGGACAGGCTTGCATTAAAGGGACTCGTATCCCTGTACACCAAATAGTCGCTATGTTGGCCAACGGCGATACCATTGACGATCTTCTCAAGGCATATCCTTCAATAGAACGGGAAGATATACTGGCCTGCCTTGAATACGCTGCCGTCCTTGCGGAGGAAGAGGTGACCCCTATAGAAAAGCTAGCGAGTTAGAATGGATATTTTTGTTGATGAGAACATTCCGTTAATAACCGTTGAGAGTCTCCGCAAATCAGATCATGATGTCAAGGACATTCGTGGGACAGAGAATGAGGGCATTTCGGATGATGAAATATGGCATATGACTCAGCATGAAAAGCGTCTCCTGATTACCACCGATAAAGGTTTCAGCAAATTCCGAAATCAGTCTCACTATGGCATTCTTATTGTCCGTTTAAGAAAACCAAATCAACAAAAAATACACGAACGCATACTTGGAACTATGAATCACATTAAGGAGGATGAGTGGAGGGGTCTGATAGTTGTAGTTCGTGACTCTGTAAGAAGTATTTGGAAATCGACCAAAACTTAATAAAGATAAGTACCGAACAGAGAAAAAGAAAAACGCTTTTGGCATTTCATTGTTTTCTAATGTCAAGGGGCACTCAAAGGCGGCCAGGGGCGGGCGGATTAAAAGCGGCCATTTT
>CAZVSL010000381.1:0-6343 GCA_964629935.1 uncultured Calditrichaceae bacterium
GCGAAATGCATCCGCCACAAACTCAAACCCGGCAGCGTCGCTATCGAAAGACGCTTGCAACAACGCTTGACCTTCGGCCTGCACAGATACAGCGAACGAGTGCGTGACCTCCGGATTCAGGTTATCACTCGCCCCAACCGTAACCTGTGCAGTTCCGCCTGAAAGCGGTGACAGCAGCAAGTTGCTGCCGTTCAATTCTGCAGCGACCACCGCTTCGTTCGAATTGGAAACTGAAAATGTCAGGGTATCGCTATCAGGATCAGCAAAAACATCGTTGAGATCGAATTCAGCGGCTTCTCCGTTTTCCCGCATTACCACGCTCGGGATCGGGTTGACAACTTGCGGCTGCGCATTTTGCTCTTCGATTTGCCAGACCTCCAATAAGCACAAGTCACCACCGTTGGCGGGTCCTTCACAGATTTGGATGATTTCAACGTAACCGCGGGTGACTTCCAGGATTGGCGATTCACTCTGAGGCAGGAGATTGGGCTGCACATCCTGGCCGTCTGCTGCCGGCGGGCGTTTGTCGCCAAAGCCGACGGTGTAGAATTCGTTTGCGTCCAAAGTGAGAGCGTCTATCAGCACGATTTGGTCGCCATCGGAGCCGTCGCGCACCAGGAGAGTGGTTGCATGGTCGGAAAAGCGGGCATCGCCGCCGGCGGCGACGAATCGGTACGCGCCGTTCGGCGCGTCGACACGAAAAACAATGTCGCCGCCATTGCCGGTTGCCCCGATGAACTGGTCGTAAATCTCGTCGTCTCCGGCCAGGACCGCCCGGTTGTTCGGCGAATCATCGATGCCCAGTATGTCCGTGTAGCCATGACCTTGCAGAGAAGTGTAGGTGAAGTTGTCGCCATACTGCACCACCTTGATATATTCCTGCTGCGGGGCATTGGGCACCACCCGCGTGAATTCGGTGGCGCCGAAGGCAAACGCTTTCAGCAAACGAACGGTTTGCTCCGGCTGAGCATGGCCTGAAGCGACGGGTAGCCATAGCATCGAGAGGGTGAGAAGATATTGTGGTCTGAAAAATTCACAAACGACATCAAGTCCGGGTAACGAACGCATATTAACTATCCTCACGCACAAACTTTCCCTACTGCGGCCGGCCCGGCGGTTTGGGGAAACCGCCATGGTCTCCGGCCCCATCGCTATTGATGACCATGACGGCTGCCACCGTACCTGCCACCACGCCGGCGCCCACCACAAGCCAGGTCCACTTCGATTTACCATTTTGCATGGCTATCTCGGCTCGTGCTTCAGCCATTATGCGATACGCCTCTGCATTGGGTTCCACCGGTTTGATCTCAAAATCCGGCGCGAGTTTCAACAGTGATTTCAAACTCGACTTTGCTTGCTCCAGCCGACCCAATTCCAGATAAGATAATACCAGGAGTTCGTAGGCCTGCACCTGCTCTGCAAGCGAGAGCCTGCCACGCTTCAAACAAGCGCTGGCCAGCTCGACAACATTATCATAGTGCAGAGCCAAAAATTCATAGCGAATCTCAGAGACGGATTTTTCACAACGCTGCGCTGAAAGCGTACCGACAAACAAAAGCACGCACAGTAGTATCAGACAGTGCAATCCGCAAGACTGCCTGCTTCTCTCTTGAATCATATAATCCACTTGAATTGTGATGAAATGGGATGCTTGATCTTCCATGACAAACCTGAGCTTCTCTGTTACGCCTGTGAGTCAGGTTCGCGTCCCGGCAAATGGTCAAAGATCAAAGTTGGAATCGGACGCTGAAACTCGCGGGGCAGAATAATGAATGCTTCATTCGGCACAACAGGACTGATAATCGTTTGATATACAACGGAAAGACAAAGAATGCGGAAAGTGGGGAGCCAATTTCCAACAAAGTCAGATGACAAAGTATCCTGCGACTGCTTCAACTGAGCACGGAGGCAGGCGGAGCGGTCTCAGAAACAGCTCCGCCAATTCCCCGGGCACAGGCTGTCAGACAAGAAGGCCACGATAAGAACCGCTCACGGCGTCAACCACATATTTGCACCCGGTCCCACCGGCAGGCCAAGCAGTATCCAGACGACCAGCAAGATGGACCACACGACCAGGAATGCCAGGGTATATGGCAGCATCGTTGCCACCACCGTTCCGATGCCTGCGTTTTTGACATACCGTTGCACGAATGCGATGATGAGCGCAAAATAGGTCATCATCGGTGCGATGATGTTGGTAGTCGAATCACCGATGCGGTAGGCTACCTGTGTAAATTCCGGCGTGTAGCCGAGCAGCATGAACATGGGAATAAAAACCGGCGCCATGATCGCCCACTTGGCAGAGGCGCTGCCCATGAATAGGTTAATCACGCCAGCCACGACAATAAAGCTGAGAATGAGCGGAATACCGGAGAAATCTATCGTCTTCAGAAACTCCGCGCCTTTGATCGCAAAGATAAGGCCTAACTGCGTCCAGGAAAAGTAGGATACGAATTGTGCCGCGAAGAAAGTAAGAACGATATAAAGACCGAGGGTGCTCATTGCTTTGCCCATTCCTTTGGCAAGATCGTTGTCGCTGCGCACGGTGCCGGCGCCGATGCCATAGGCGGCGCCGACCACAAATGAGCTGAGAAAAATTATGGCCACGATGCCCTGCAGAAAGGGTGAATGCAAGATGCCGCCGGTCTCGGGATTGCGCAACACGCCATTCTCAGGTAGAACTGCCCACAACATCAACGCCGTGAAAATCAAAGCTGCCAGCGCAGCGAATTTCAATCCCCGTTTCTCCTGCGCGGACAATTTTTCGATTTCCAGGGCCGGCTCATCGCCTTTGTATTCGCCGAGTCTGGGTTCCACGACCTTCTCGGTCATCAACGTGCCGGCGATAGCAATAAAAAACGTGGAAACCACCATGAAATAGTAATTGCACGCCGGATTCACCAGATATGCAGTGTCAATAATTTTGGCCGCTTCCTCCGAAATACCGGCGAGCAGCGGATCCACGGTACCAAGCAGCAGATTGGCGCTATAGCCGCCGGAGACACCCGCAAAAGCAGCAGCCAGGCCGGCGATGGGGTGGCGGCCGACGGCCAGAAAAATAGTCGCGCCGAGTGGAACCAGAAGAACATAGCCAACCTCGGATGCCGTGTTGGAAAGCACGCCGGCAAATACGATGGTGAAGGTCAGCAGGCGTTGCGGCGCTTTCAGAACCATCAATCGCAGGGCAGCGGCGATCAGGCCGCTGCCTTCAGCAACCCCGATGCCGAGCAGGGCAACCAGCACTGTGCCGAGCGGCGCGAAGCTGGTAAAATTGTCCACCATGCTGGTCATGATTCGTCGCAGGCCATCGCCAGTCATGAGGCTGACTGGTTTGATTACCTCGCCGGTGCCGGGATGCATGGCCGTTATATCCAATGCTGCCGCAACACCCGAAAGAATGATGACCAGCAGAGCCATAATTGCAAATAAAGTTGCAGGATGCGGCAGGATGTTGCCGCCTTTTTCTACAATATCGAGAAATTTGTTCATCAAGTTACCGGTGAAGCGAAATTTCAATTTCATAAGTCGCTCTTGGTTGTTAGTAAACGTGTGGCATCGTTGACTACGATAAACTGAAAGTAACAGCGCAAACTTGTGATTAGATACAGGCGTGCTCAAGACAAGACCGGTAATTTAGTATTTTTCAACACAGGGTCAAGGAGAAATGGATTGCATGTCTTACTCTTAAATGTTAGGTTGATTACATCTGCATCCATGGATGCTCCGGATGAATGATCTGCTCTGGCTTGAATCACGTAAATGACCAATAGACTAAACGACTTGCATACCCAACTGCGAGATCAGTTTGGCAGCACGCGTGTACGGCAGGACGAGCTGCTGGCCAAACACTGCAACTGGCGTGTGGGCGGCCCGGCGGACTTGTTTGTCCGCTGTGACAGCGCTGAAGAGCTGATCACTGCTGTCAGAGCAGCACAGGCGAGCCAGGTCCCGGTTACAATCATCGGGTTTGGCGCCAATATTTTGGTCTCCGACAAAGGCGTGCGCGGGCTTGTAGTTTTGAACCGGGCGCAGCGCATCACATTCCTTGGCAAAGCAGCGCTGGAAGCCGATTCCGGCGCCAACCTCGCCATCCTGGCGAAGGAAGCCGCGAAGCACGGTATTGGCGGCCTGGAGTTTCTCATCGGCATTCCGGGCACGGTTGGCGGCGCCGTCACGGTCAACGCCGGCACGCGCACAGAGTGGATCAGCACCGTTGTGCGTGCAGTCAGGGTGCTGCGCAACGACGGCAAACTTGCCTGGCTGCAGCCGGCGCAGCTTGGCTATGCCTACAGAAACAGTATTCTAAAGCAAACCGGAGAAGTTGTGGTGACCGCGAAATTGCAGGGCAGCCCAAACGATCCGCGTGCGGTCGCAGAAAACATGGCCCGGCACCTGCAAGTGCGTAAACATCAGCCGACCGGCCCAAGCACCGGCTCCGTGTTCACAAACCCTGCCGGCGATTTTGCCGGGCGCCTCATCGAGGCCGCCGGATTGAAAGGCTTTCAAATTGGCGGCGCCAAAGTCTCTGAAATGCATGCGAATTTCATACTTAATGTTGGCCAGGCGCAAGCTGCGGATATGCAAGCTGTCATCGAGCACATAAAACGTGAAGTGCAACGCCGGTGCGGTGTGAAGCTGGAGGAAGAGATCCGATATGTTGGCGAGTGGTAGGTCAGAAAATAAAGATGCGCCGATACTTCTCCGTCGCCGTGCAAGCTTTTTCAAAGAGAAATACCGACGCAATTTATAGATACTACATCCGACTTCATGGTTTATTCCGGGGAAGTGAGTCTAAACATTCGCTATTCATCAATCTGGGTAATCAAGTTTCCGTGGCAGATTCATTTGATTGCAGCCCCGCCGCGCTGGGACGGTCCATCTCCCCTAACCCGGATAAACCGGAATTACCAAATGACAAATACCAAATAAATTCCAATCCTCCAAATTCCAATAACCCCGCTTCTTAAATGCGAAGCGCTTGCTCAAATCAAAGACCTACCACACAGTTTGGTGCTTTTGAATTGGCATTTGTGATTTGTCCGTGAGATAACTCTTTGAATGTCAAGGACTATCCGATGAGAAAATATCTCACGGGGTTTATTTGTAGTTTGTGACTTGGATTTTGGGATTTCAAGTTTTGCCAAAGGGCCTGTCCTGAGTTTATCGAAGGATGTCAAGACTTCATTACACAGGGATTAATTGGTATCGCCTCTCGCTGCTCATCTGTATTGCATTTACAACCGTTGTTGATTATCTTGCGACAATATTTCTTTCCATAGATCTCATCCTGACAGGAATTCACGGAGAACTTCGAATGAAGAAACTAAGTCCGCCTGCACTATGGCAAAAGAAGAATCTGCCATACGCCATCATCGGTGTGCTTGCGCTGATTATTCTTGTTGGCATGCTCTATATCTTCACATCCTCGCCCGGCGCTTCCGTGGAAGTTGCTGCATTCAATCCCACTGGCGAAGTGGCGCAGGGCACGAACTTCACCATCGAATTCTCCAGGCCGCTCATCGCCGACTCGCTAGTCAGCTCAACGCCGGAGCAGACGCCCGTGAAGTTTACGCCGACCCTTGCCGGAAAATTCGTCTGGATTGAAGCAAACAAGCTGCGCTTTTACCCGGAGGTCTTACTCAAGCCATCCACGGAATACACGGCTGCCATCTCGCCACGCATTGCTGCAATCGCGGGCTATACTCTTTCAGGACAAACAGAGTTTCGATTCCACACAGAGCGGTTTGCTGTAAACAGCGCACATCTGACGTATGAGTACCAGCCGGAATCCCCGGAGCATGTTCGACTGGCAGCCACGATTGAATTTAACTATGAGGTGGACCCGGAGCAAACAGCCAAGCATCTCCGGGTCAAACTGCCGGGCGGCGACGACGTCCTGTTCCGCATCGAAACGGCCTCTCCTTCACGCATCATCCAGCTAGAATCAGACCAGGTGCCGCGCGGGCAGAAGGAGAAGCAGATCGAGCTTACCATTCAGCAGGGTTTGAATTGCGTCGCCGGTAATCTGCCGCTCGAGCGGGATTACACCAAACCGCTCATCGTTCCCGGACAGGAACCGTTGAGATTGGTGCGCATGACGCCCAGAACCACCTCGGCCGACAGGGCATACATCCAGTTCGCTTTCAACCTGCCCATCCAGGTTGAAAGCGCGAAAGAGCATATCGAGGTCTCTCCGCAGATCGAATTCAACGCCAGAACCAGCCATCACTATGTGGAGCTGCACGGTGAATTTAAGCCCGGTAACGCCTACCAAGTTTATCTGCGCCAAGGCCTGCTTGCCATCGATGGCACGCCGCTCGAGCAGGATATCAGCAATCGTGTG
>CAZVSL010000382.1:0-6339 GCA_964629935.1 uncultured Calditrichaceae bacterium
TAGTGTTTTCTTTTTTCATTATATGGCCCTATTTTAAAAGAAGCATTTGTTATCAATGAGACTCTGGCGAGACGGCTTGGCGCGCGTGAGCCGCAGCAGGTTCTGGGCACAAAGCTGCCGATCGGAATTAACGGCATCACCGGAACCGTTATCGGTGTGGTCGAGGACTTTCATATTAGCTCCATGCACGAACCGATCCAGCCGCTGGTGATGATGCACTGGCCCGGGCTCTTCAACCAAATTTCTGTCACCATCCGGCCTGCTAACATGAGCGAGACCATTGCCTTTCTGGAGGAGACGTGGAAGAAGCACGAACCGGCCTATCCCTTCAAATATGAATTCCTGGATGATACCATCCGCTCGCAATATGAAAGCGTTGAACAGACGTTGCAAATGGTGAAGACTTTTTCCGGCATCGCGATTTTCATCGCGTGTTTGGGCTTGTTTGGGCTTTCAGCTTTTATGGCAGAGCAGCGAACCAAAGAGATAGGCGTACGCAAGGTTCTGGGCGCTTCGGTGCGCAATATCGTTGCCCTGCTGTCAAAGGACTTCGTAAAACTCGTGTTGGTCGCCGGCATTGTGGCCGCGCCCATTGCGCGCATGATTATGGACGGGTTTCTGGATGAGTATTTCGCATACAGGATCAGTGCGGATTGGATCACGGCGTTTTGGGCTCTTATGCTTGCGCTTGCGGTGGCGCTGTTGACAGTGAGCTACCAGGCCATGCGAACAGCGTTGCTCAATCCGGTTGAAACCCTGAGGTATGAATAAACTTTGAGGCGGCATAGTCCAACCGAAGACCGGAATTTGGAAGACGTGAATCGTAAATCGTCACTTACCATCAGGTTCGTCAAACTGAGCCCCGGGCCATAAAGCAGTCAGCCTTCATTGCGGTCGAAAACCAATTTGACGGGTGGCTTACCTTCACCGCCTTTTCGCCCGGGGCGAATATTATCTCTGCGTTGCTCACTTTCCTGTTTGGTTAGATAGTCTCCACCTGAATATACAAAACTCACAGCTCTATACCCGCAATCTGTCCTGTTTTGCTGTAGGTTTAGAACATCTCAGGGCACGTTTTATGTCCAGCTATTACTCATAATAAACGAACAGGTTTGAAACGTGAAGGTCGCAATTCTGGCCGGAGGATTTGGTTCGCGACTGGCGGAAGAAACCGAAATCAAGCCGAAACCGATGGTTGAGATCGGTGGCCAGCCCATTCTCTGGCACATCATGATGCACTATTCGCATTACGGCTTCAATGAGTTTGTCATAGCGCTGGGATACAAGGGCGAAGTGATCAAACGGTACATGACCGAATACTGCTCGCTTAATTCAGACCTGACCATCGAGCTGAAAAGAGGAAGAATTGTTCGCCACAACGGCCACGCTCAGGACTGGACGGTCGACCTCATCGATACCGGACAGGCTACGTTGACGGGAGGGCGCATCAAGCGGCTGGCGCCCCATCTGGGCAAGGAAGCCTTTATGCTGACCTGGGGAGACGGCGTTTCGGACGTTGACCTGAGCAAACTGCTGACATTCCACCGGTCGCACGGCAAGCTGGCTACCATGACTGCGGTGCGGCCGCCAGCCCGATATGGTCACCTCGAGTTTGAAAACCAGCGTGTGGCCCGTTTCACGGAAAAGCCGCAAACCAGCGAAGGCTGGATAAACGGCGCGTTTTTCGTGCTCGAGCCCGGCGTATTTGAATACATCCAGGGCGATGAAACTCAGTGGGAGCGCGAGCCGCTCGAACGGCTGGCGCAGGATGGCCAGCTCATGGCATACAAGCACGATTCGTTCTGGCAATGCATGGACACTCTGCGGGAAAAATATCTGCTGGAACAAATGTGGCAGAGCGGCAAACCGCCATGGAAAGTCTGGCATTAAGTGGGCATGACACTAGCAACCTATGAATACAAATCAAAAATTTCTTAACGGCAGCATCATTAATCTGCTCGCGGACGGCGTTTTTCCGGTCACGGCGCTCGCCACTTCCGTGTTTCTCACACGCCGGCTTGGGCCGGAGGGATACGGCGTGTTTGCTCTGGCGATCACGCTGGTCATGTGGAGCGAAGTAACCATCAACGCACTCTATTCGCGACCGACAATTAAATTTGTTAGCGAGGCTGATGATTGGCGGGCTGTTGCAGCGCGCATGATGCGCGGCGCCTTTCTGCTCGGCCTCGGTTTTAGCGTGATCTATGTTCTCGCCGCAAACTCCGTCGCGTCTTTGCTTGATGAGCCACAGCTTGCACTGGCCCTGAAGATGTTCGCTGTTGAGATCATCCTGTTTGGCCTGGTTGTGGTGCATACCAACATTCTGATCGGTCAGGGTGCATTCAAGCAGCGCGCCCTCGTGAGCGCCGGGCGATGGCTGGCGCGATTTGTATTTATCGTTGTTCTTGTTGAAATGGGGTTTTCTGTCTACGGCGCAATTGCCGGCAGCATTGCTGCCGTGGCAATCCAGTTGAGTTTGTGCCGGCTTTTTGTGCAGCCTTCCTTCGTGGGTTCTTCCACTCAGGGCCAGAATACCGAAATCTGGCGCTATTCACTGTGGATGCTGCTGTTTTCTTTGGGCTTCGTTATGCTGCGCCGGCTCGATTTGCTCATGATCAAGTTCCTGGGCGGCACAACGCAGGACGCTGGCATCTATTCTGCCGCCCAGAGCGTTATGCTGCTGGCCGCAGTTATGGCCAGCGCCGTCGCTCCCCTGTTGCAGGCTCTCCTGGGACAGCTCAGGAAACAACAAAATGACAAAGAGGCGCAGACTTTGACCAATCAGGTGCTGCGCGGCCTGTTGCTCGGCTTGCCATTCGTGGGGTTGGTTTCCGGCGCTGCGAATGAAATCGTCTCGCTGCTTTTTGGCTCGCATTTCGCTGGGGCCGGGCCGGTCATGTCGTTGCTCATCGTTGCCGCTTTTGGCTCTTCTATGATTCAGGTAGTCGTGTCAATTCTGGTGGCGTTTGACAGGCCGCAGTGGCCGTTTTATGTGGCAGGTTCTGTGCTCATCTTATCGATCGGTCTGTATCCGGTTATTGTGCCGCGCTTTGGACTTGTTGGCGCTGCCAGCGTAACCACAACGTGTCACTTCCTCGCTGTCGCCATTTTTGGCATCATTCTCCGCAATACCTTGAAGTTTCATGTCCCCATGCAAACTCTGCTCAGAAGCGGGGCTGTTTGTGTGTTGGGTGGTCTCATTGCGTACCAGTGGTCTGCCCCTGGCCTGTTTGTAATACTCAAACTGGCGTTTCTGTCTCTGTTGGCAATCGCCTCCTTGTATGGGCTGGGAGAAATCAAAGCTCACGAACTTAAGACAGCTTTGTATTCAATCGGACTCGGCAAAAAAGTCAGTGCGGTCGAACGTGTTTGAGTCCGTCCTGGGCTAAAGCACGATTAAACTCGGCTATTTAGAAGCGTCCCTTTCCGGGGCAACTCATCGAAGCAGGAGTGAACTGTGGCAAGTGTATCAGGAAAGCTCAGATTTCTGATGGTCACAACGTTCTATCCGCCCCATAATTTTGGCGGTGACGGCATATTTGTGTATCGCCTGAGCAATGAACTGGCGCGGCGCGGACATAGCGTCGACGTTGTCTACTGCCGGGACGCTTACAATCTGCTGGTGAAAAAGGCTTTCAACGGAAGTTATCCCAACCACCCGAACGTAAGTGTGCACCCACTCCAATCTGCACTCGGTTTTCTGTCTCCGCTGCTCACACAACAAACCGGGCGTGCGGTCTTGAAGAACCGAAAAATAAGACAGCTCATCGAGCAAAACAGTTATGACGTAATTCACTTTCACAATATGTCGCTGATCGGACTCGATGTGCTGGCATACGGAGACGCTGTAAAGCTATATACCATGCACGAGTATTGGCTGGTTTGTCCCATGCACTATCTGTGGAAAAATGGCTCGAGGGTCTGTGATAGCAAGAGTTGTATCCGTTGCCAGCTCAACGGCAAACGTCCGCTTCAACTCTGGCGTTACGGACGTACGTTTGCACGTTATCTGCCACATGTGGATGCGTTCATAGCGCCAAGCGAAACCGTGATCCGAAAACATCGGGAATTCGGTTTATCTTATCCCATGGTGCATCTGCCAAATTTTGTGGCGGCAGAAACGATGGGTTCGCCGGCGCCGGCGGTTCAGCACAACACTCAAACGCGACCATACTTTTTGTTTGTTGGAAGGCTGGAAAAAGTGAAGGGCCTGCAGAACTTATTGCACGTCTTCCGCAGATTGCAACATTGTGATCTAATTGTCGCAGGGGACGGGACGTACGGCCATGAGCTCAAAGGGCAGATGCAAGACATCTCCAACGTCAGATATCTTGGCCACGTAAGCAACAGACAGTTGCGCAAGCTCTATCAGAATGCCATTGCCGTTATTGTGCCGTCTATTTGCTTCGAAGTCTTTGGTTTGGTCGTAATCGAAGCTTTTGCTGCCGGAACGCCGGTGATTGTCAACAATATCGGCGCCTTGCCGGAATTGGTGCGAAAAAGCGGCGGCGGCCTGGTGTATTCGAAGTTGAATGAATTGGTCGGCCATATCGAGAGATTGTTGGTCAATCCGGACCTGCGTGCCAAACTGGCCGAAAGAGGCTATCAGGCATATCATCGGTTCTGGACTGAGAAACATCACGTTCACAACTATCTGGCTCTGATCCTGAAAACTGCCGCGCAAAAAGGCTTGCGTAACCCCCGTTTCGCCGCCCTTGAAGCAGAATTGCGGCAGAAAACCCAGAAAGAATTGTCTGACGCGTCCGGACCACGCTGAAAAAGCTGGAAACCGGAATTTGGAAGGAACCTGAAAAATTTACAGACATCATGCATCTCTGGTCAAGCGGAGATGTCGCGAAATCGGATATCGATGATGCAGCCGTTTACCATAAAAGTCTAATGTCTTATGAATAATAAGCGATGTCATTAATACAGGCTGTAACCAATAATTAACCCGAAAAATAGTCAAACAAAAATCAAACCGGTACAAAAAATGGCATGAAAGCTACGAAACCAGCAAGAAAAATCTTCGTCATCGGGCTGGACGCCTGTGACAGCCAGCTACTGAACAGATGGGTGGAAGACGGCAGTCTGCCTTTCCTCAGCGATCTGATGCAAAAGAGCGCATTCCTAAAGCTGCGTTCGGAGGCCGACCTCTTTGTCCCGTCACCCTGGATGCGCCTGACACGGGGAATTTCGGCGGCGGAGGATGGTTTTTACTCTCCGCAACAACTGAAACGGGGCAGCCTGCAGGTCCGAAGGCCCAATCTGCGCGCTCTGCCCTTGCCATTCTGGAGCCACTTGCGTGGCTCACAACGAAAATTTGCCTTTTTTGACGTTCCCAGGACCGTGCTTGCCGACGGACTGGCAGGCATCCAAGTGTGTGACTGGGCAACTTCTTATCCACTGCAATCTCCTGTGTCGCACCCGAGAGACCTCCTGAATACACTCAATCAGCGCTTTGGCAGGCCCGGGCTCAAAGCGCTGTTGACGCAAAACTCAGTGGATGAAGCATTGCAGGCCAGGCGGAGCTATCTGCAATCCGTCGAGCGCAAGTGCAAAGCTGTGCGATTTTTGCTGGATTGGGATTTTTTCTTCACAGTCTTTTCGGAAAGTCACTACGCCGCCGATTCATTTCTACACCTTGCTGACCCCGGCCACTGGGCTTATGACGCACAAGAAGCAGCAAGGCTGGGCAATCCTGTAAAAGAAGTCTATCGTCGTCTCGACCAGGCTCTGGCTGAGCTTTTCGAAATGATCCCAAAGGATGCGACCTGTTTCATCGTCTCCGTTCACGGCTGCAGGACAAACTATTCAGGCAACCATCTCTTGCCGCATGTTCTGCAGGCGCTGGGATATCAGGCTTCGTCGCTGGCGCCGCTGCCTACCAATGGAAAGGTAAACGGCGCCTTGGGAGAGAGGAAGCCGGATGGCTTGCCCGAAATTCTCAATCGGCGCATTCTGCCACAATCGTTCCGGCACAAGCTGGTATCACGCAGATATTTCCGTCATATCGATTGGAGCAAGACGGAGGCTTTCTGTCTGCCAGGCGGTAATTTCAATGGTCTGGTCAGTGTGAATTTAAAAGGCCGCGAGCCCTACGGCACAGTTGAGCCGGGCCGGGAATACGAAGACGTCTGTGCGCGTCTGGGCTATGATCTCATGTCTTTGATCAACCCGGCCACAGGCAGACCGGCCGTCCGTCGCGTGGTGCAGACCCGGTGGGAGTTTGAAGGCGCCAGAGTATCGGTGTTGCCGGATTTGTTCATTGAGTGGGCGGAGGATGGCCCAATCGACGCGGTTCAGCACAGGCGCTTCGGCGTGCTGCACAAAGCCATG
>CAZVSL010000383.1:0-6325 GCA_964629935.1 uncultured Calditrichaceae bacterium
CCCTCGAGCTTGATGGGCCGGCCGTCGCGCACCTTCACCAGCACGCCGCACGCTGCCGGACAGCCGCCGCAGGTGGAGGCGTACCACTGCGCCGCACCGGGAACGAGATACTCCGGCTTGTTGAGCATGGGCACGATTTTCTCCACCGGCTTGCGAAACTGATCGCACGAAACCGCGGCGAACGACAGCGCCAGCAGCTCGAGGAAGGTGCGGCGCTTCATGGTGGTCGGGGTGGCGTCTTCGCTTTCGGCTACTTCGCCTTCCGCGGACGGGAAGGCTTCGTCGATGTCGCCGGGAGCGGTCCAGTATTTTTTGAGATTATTTTTCATTGGTTCGATCATGTCATAGATGGATTACAAGATTCTTTGAACTGTCCTCAACTTCTCTTTAATTCAATCATGCCTGACAGAACAAGACCCTGATCAAGTTCGCCGCAGTCTGCGTGATTCTGACGTCTATCTGTTTTACGAGAAGCAAACGGTCGATAGATAGATCTGCGCCGTTGCCAAAAGGCTGAACACAGATGGCTTTCTCCTCACCACCTATCCTACTGACGTTCATTTTTCCTTTTGAAACCATAAGCCATTGGCTGACTCCTTCTGCTAGCGCAGCCATCTTGTCTGCCTCTCCGCAGACTGGAAGTCTGCGTTACATTTTCAATAATGGCACACCGAGCAATCCACCAGCACCTGACTGCCGGGGTCGAGCTTCAGCACCTGCTGGGTGTAGTCGCGGTGGCAGTCGATGCACCACCCCATGTTGAGCTTGTTGTCGCGCACCACCTGCTGCATGGTCTCCACCGGACCGTGACACTTGCTGCATTCGATGTCGCGGTCGATGTGGATGCTGTGATTGAAATAAACAAAATCCCCCACGGAATTTACCTTCACCCATTCGATGGGCTCGTCTTTCTCCAGTGCGTCCACCACTTTCTGCACCTCCGGCGACTCCGGCTTGATCTCGGTGTGGCAATTCATGCAAACGTTGGCCGCCGGCACGCCGGCATGGCGGCTGCTCTCGGCCGCGGAGTGGCAGTAAAGACACGGGATGCCGTTATCTCCCGAATGCGTTTTGTGCGAAAACGCGATGGGCTGCGCCGGTGTATACCCCTGCTGGTTGTTGACGAACCGGTAGTTGTCGGACTGATACAGGACCCCCAGGCCTAAAACGGTGATGACGAGCGATAGAATCCAGCCGGTTTGGATGTTCATTGTTTTTCAAATCCTCATCTCAGTTACAAAGACGCACGCAAAGGCGCAGAGCCGCAAAGGCAACGCAAAGGGCTTTGCCAGCCAAATGAAAATCGATCTTTTAGTTCGAACAACACTATTTCTCTCATGCTTTCCTCCGCGCAACCTTTGCGTCTTGGCGTCTCTGCGTGAATTTCTTTGTTTCATCCTCCCACCTTTCTTCTCTCCCAATTCCAGATCACCCGCTGATACGGCCGCGCCAGGTAGTGCAGCGGCGCCACCAGAATGTGCACCAGCCGCGTAATCGGAATAAGCGCAAAAATGCCAAAAGCGATCACGATGTGCGCTTTCACAGTCCACGGCAAATTGGTGATGGTGGCAAGATCGGGATTGAAAAACAGCAACGAGCGCAGGTAAGGCGTCACGAACACTGCAAACCAGGACGAACCCCAGCGATAGGTCAGCGCGATTTGTAGTCCCAGAGCGACTTCCACCAGAAAGATCAGCAGAATGAAAATATCCATCAGCGAGGTCACTTCGCGAATCTTAGGATTCATGCGGCGCACAATGAGATTCAGCAATCCCACCAGGGTACCGAGCGCAAAGATCAGAGCGCTGCCTTCGATGATATACAGTCGCACCGGCACACTGTTGAACGCCAGCAGCGTCTTCGGAAACAAAAACGCGATCATGTGGCCGAAGAACAGTAGCAGGACGCCGTAGTGGAACGGCACCGATCCGAAGAACAGATGGTTGCCTTCCAGGAATTGCGACGACAAACTGCTGTAGGTGAATTTCTCTTTGCGGTAGCGGTGAATGGTGCCGATGAAAAACAGCGCCATGCACATGTACGGAAAGGCCACCAGCAAGAATGTCTCACTCATCGCTCATTCTCCGGTTAGAGTTAGCAGTTTCTCCGAGCTTGTGGGCGTGGGCGGCGGCTCAGCAATCCGGAAGTCGTGCATCAACACCTGTTTCAGGAGCCGCACCGGCGCAGCGTAAGCGTTCATGCCTTCGCTCAAGGCGCGTTCCATCTGCGACAGCGCAGGCAGAAAAATCAGCTCGACCAATTCCCGCCGCGCCTCTTCATCCGTGCTCTTCGCCAGATAGTACAGCACCAGCGGCAGGAAATCCGGCAGCTCAGGGCGGTCGCCAACACCAAGCTTCTCCAGCTCCTCGCGCAACTGCGCCAGAAACTGCCCGCGCTTGTAGGTATCGCCAAAGATATGGTGCGACACATCCAGCGAGGTCACCGGGTTGATATCGAAGGTGCGGGTATAGTACTCCTGCAGCGATTCCGGCGCGGTTTCGTGCACGAAGGTGCGAAAGTCGTGCAACGTCGCTGCGCCTGCGGGAAAGCGGTGCTGCAGCTCCGTCAACAGCGTCTCCAACCGCTGCCGGAAATCGACGGGCGGATAATCGAGCATGTCGGCTATTTCGAGATATAAGTCGCGATGCATCACTACTCTCCTCTTGCTGGTTCTTGCAAAAAGCCCATGCCGCTGCCACGGGCATCGAGCGGGATGGTGAGATTCTCGATGGAGGCCTCGCGATTCTCACCGGGGATGACGAACCGGTCGTCGAAAGTAGCCAGCGAAGTCAGGCGGTAGATTTCTTCGGCCTCCTCCTCGGAGCATTCGGCCTCGAGCAAGATTTTCTTCACCATAGCCGGGTCGAGGTCGTCGACGGTCTCGCGCCGGCGGAACATGCGCACGGCGTATTGCTTTTTCAGGGCATAGCGCACCTTGCCTTCGTTGCCGGCAGAGAAGAGCTTGGCCATATAGGCGATGGGCACCCGCGCCTTGTCGATGGGCGTGAACAGCTCGTCGTGCGAGCAGTCGTAAGAGCCGTCGGTCATGGCAGACATGATGGGCAGCAGCGGCGGCACATAGAACAGCATCGGCAGGGTGCGGTACTCCGGGTGCAGCGGCAGCGCCAGTCCCCATTCTTTGTAAAATTTGTACACCGGCGACTTCTGCGCACAGGCGATGAAATCGTCGCTGATGCCGTTCTTCTTGGCTTCTGCGATGATGGTCTCGTTGAACGGGTCGAGGATCATCTCCTTCTGCGCTTCCACCAGCTCATCGTCCGGGACATTGGCGACTTCGGTGATGCGGTCGGCGTCGTACAGCAGCACGCCCAGATAGCGGATGCGGCCGACGCAGGAGTGCATGCATGCCGGCGCCTGTCCGGTCTCCAGCCGCGGGTAGCACAGAATGCACTTTTCGGATTTGCCCGTGGCCCAGTTGTAGTAGGTCTTTTTGTAAGGGCAGGCAGACACACAGTATCTCCAGCCGCGGCAAACTTCCTGATTGATGAGCACGATGCCATCCTCGCCGCGCTTGTAGAGGGCGCCGGATGGGCACGAAGCCACGCATGAGGGATTGATGCAGTGGTTGCAAATCCGTGGCAGATAGAAGAACACCATGCGGTCCAGCTCGAACAGCTTCTGCTTTTCTTCGGCGCTGATGTTCGCAAAATTGGGGTCGTTCTCAGCATACACCGGCGAGCCGCCGAGGTCGTCGTCCCAGTTCGGCCCGGCGTTGATATCCATGGGCTTGCCGGTTACCATGGAGATGGGACGGGCGGTGGGCTGATCCGTACCTTCGGGACTGTCGATCAGGTCCTGATATTTGTAGGTGAACGGCTCGTAGTAGTCGTCCATGTTCGGCATGTTGGGATTGTGGAAGATGTTGAGCAAACCCTTGGGCTTGTTGGTGCTGCGCAGGTCGATCTTGCCGTTTTTCTTCTCCCAGCCGCCTTTGTATTTCTGCTGGTCCTCCCACAGGGTGGGATAGCCGGTGCCGGGTTTGGTCTCCACGTTGTTCCACCACATGTACTCGGCGCCCTTACGGTCGGTCCAGACATTCTTGCAGGCAACCGAGCAAGTGTGGCAGCCGATGCATTTGTCCAGGTGAAACATCATCGATATGTGCGCTCGCACGTCCATTTTATTCTCCCGGTTTTTAAGTTTTTAGGAATCTCACGCAAAGGCGCAGAGACGCAAAGTTTCGCAAGATCTTATTTTTAGCCACGGATGAACACCGATATGCACGGATTTTAAACTGACAGAAAAATGTCCAATGGAGAAATTTTCACTAGCTTTAATGACGCTTTGCGTCTTCGCGTGAAATTAGGCAACTCACACTTCAGCCAACAGCTCGTTTTCCAGTTGCACCGCTTTTGGAAACAGGATGTTGTTCTCCAGATGCACGTGCAGATGCAAATCGTCCTCAAACTCCTTGAGTTTGGCGAAGGCCACACGATAGGTGTTGCAGGCGTCCGGCGGCGGGGTGAAATCGCTGCTCAGCTTGCGAATCGCCGCCATGCCGCCCCCGGCCGATTCGTGCTCGTGCTCCATCATGGCGATAGGATTCTTGATGCTGCCGAATGGTGGCGGGGTGAGCGCGCGTCCGTTGTCGCTCACTTTGGCCAGCTCTTTGATGTATGGAAACAAAATCCCCTCTTCCTTATTCATGTGCTCGAACATCTCCTGACCGACGCGTTGGAACTGTACGGTAATTTTCGCCAGCTCCGGATGATTCTCGCCGTGCACCTGCACCAGCTTGTCGAGATACTGGCTCAGCAGCGGGATGGCCTGCGCGACATATTTGTGATGGGTGTTGACGATGTAATCGCACAGGAAGTCGAGCGACCATTGATCGTAATCGTGCGCCGGCCCGTTGCCCTTTGCCTGCACTTTTTCCAGCGCCTGCCACAGTTCGCTGCTGTCGATGCCATTCTCGGCACAGACCGCATCGACCGGTTTCTTGCCGCCACAGCAGAAATCGATGCCAAAGGATTTGAAGACATCGGCATAGCGGTAGTCTTCGCGAACCAACTCAGCAACCGTCGAATTCTTGTTTATGTTTTGCATAATTCACCTTACGTTTTGGGGGTACATACTCTAATTTAGTCTAACCAGCAAGACACCAACTTTTGGTTCTCGAAAGCAAAAGCTCATTCTTTCGTCAAAAGTTTTTTCTTCGTGCCTTTGTGTGGTTGATTTTTCTGTCATCGCTTCCTCACAAAGTCAATGATCAAAGGCGATCAATTTCACGCAGAACGATAGACTGCCATTGCCACTGCTACTGCCACTGCTACTGCTACTGCCACTGCTACTGCTACTGCCACTGCCACTGCCTCACCACGTCACCTTCTCCAACTTGCGCACCCGGATGTAGGTATCGCGATTCACGCCGGTCGGGCCCCAGTAGTTGAAATGATAGGTGAACTGCCCGTAGCCGCCCAGCATGAGATTCGGTTTCAAGCGAGCGCGGGTCAGACTGTTGTGACCGCCGGCGCGGCGATTGTTGCGCAGGGGCGACTTCGGCACCGCCACGGTGCGTTCCGGCGCGTGATATTGAATGCACACGCCACGCGGGATGCGGGCGCTCAGCACCGCCCGCGTGCACACCACGCCGTGGTCGTTGAAGACCTCCACCCAGTCGTTGTCGATGATGCCGATCTCTGCGGCATCCTTGTCATTGAGCCAGAGCGGTTCGCAGCCGCGCGACAGCGTCAGCATGCGGTGATTATCCATATAAGTGCTGTGAATGTGCCACTTACCATGCGGCGTGAGATAGTTTAGCATCAGGGTATTGGCTGTGTCCTCGGAGTGGCGCAGGTCGCCGTAATCGTGCGGCAGCGGCGACGGCTTGTACACCGGCAGATTCTCGCCAAAGGCGATGTAGCCCTCATGGTCGAGGTAAAAGTGCTGCCGACCGGTGAGCGTGCGCCACGGCACCAGCTTTTCATAATTGTAAGTGAACGGTGCGTAGGCGCGGCCATCGGTCATGATGCCCGACCAGATGGGACTGTTGAGCAGCCGGTGCGGTTGCGCCTGCAAGTCCTTGTAACTGGCGCGCATGTCGCGACTCTTCTCGGCCAGGTCGGTCAATTTCAAACCGACTCTTTCTTCGACATATTTGTAAGCGCGATACGCCAGTTCGCCGTTGGTTTCCGGTGCAAAAAGCAGGATCATGTTCGCCGCATCTTCGGCCTCGCGAATGGAGGGAAAGCGCTCGCCGTCCCATTTTTCCACAGCGTGGCGCTCGGAGCGCAGAAGCTCTTCGTAAAAATCATCCGCTTGATACTTCACCCCGTGCGCGCCCAGACCATCCTTCACTTTCGGG
>CAZVSL010000384.1:0-6295 GCA_964629935.1 uncultured Calditrichaceae bacterium
CCTCGCGCATTGCTGCCAGGTCGACGATGGCAGGCACGCCGGTGAAGTCCTGCATCAGTACGCGCGCCGGCCGGTAAGCGATCTCACCCTCGGATTTCTTTTTCGGGTCCCAGCCTGCTACTGCCGCCACATCATCCTGTTTGACCAGCCGGCCATCCTCGTTGCGCAGCAAATTTTCGAGCAGGATTTTCATGGAAAATGGCAATCTGGAGATGGCGCCGATTCCGGCGTTCTCCAGTGCATCCAACCGGAACAACTCGTATGCTTGCCCATCTACGTTTAGCGTTGCCCGGCTATCAAAACTGTTGAGCTCACCTGTCTGCATGGCTACTCCTTGTATAATTTAAGATTAGCTAAGTGAATAAGTCTTGTGTTGTTGGTTTTTAGAAGCAGTGCGGGTTTGCGCCTGGTCGAAGTAAAATCCGGCACAGATTGCCCAAACATGATTATAAGCATTTGACACATGTCGATCAATACCTTTAACTATCCCGACTTATTCATAAAGATGCGCTTCGCTTAGAAAGAAAAATCTCCGCTCAACGACAGCGGAGCTGAATCCCGAAAGCCTTCGACGAAAGCATTCGGAACAGTCACTATTTCACTAACCTCTCTCTGTTTGTTAATGACTTGACTCATGTTTAAATGATGTTTGTGAATTTTTCAGGTTATATGGCTGGGTCTTTGATTCTTGTTGATCTTGTGTGTTGATTTGTTTTCAAAAATAGGAGTGGGTTACGCGCTATATTTTTGTGTTTGCTGCCTCTCTCTGTTGTTTGCAGTTTGTCGAATCTCCAGCTTGTCAAACATGTGGCGCGCACAAACTGCGATGTCTGTAACTGTTTGATAGAAGATTTCTTCGTTGGCCTTTGAAGGTTGCCGGTAGCCGCTGATCTTGCGAACGAACTGCAAGGCCGCCGCCTCGAGTTCTGCATCAGTTGGCGGTCCCTCCGGTCTGCGAAGCGTTTTGATATTTCTGCACATAACAGAGTTCCCTCGTAGTTTTATGCTAGATAAGAATTGCAGGTTGCTGACTGGTCTAAAACAAAATACGTATTCCGAGTATATGAGTCAACGTGCTTTTGTGATGCAACTCGAATGTTAGTGCAGGCGACTACAGAACTGGCGCAGCCAATTGAGATATCGGAAGGCCGGAATCAACTTGAAAACATGGGCGAGCATGGCCGGATTTCCCGGGACAGCAAGTTATGTTTTTGGAAAATAGTTTTGCCTTACACGATTCTCGTCAACTGCTTTGCTCGCCTCGCTGCGCCGGCTAACTGCTCTCTGGTCCCCCAATCAACCTCACATCAATCCGAATCAAATGGCGCCCCGCTCTTTGAATGTAGAATCAGAGATCAGCTTCGATTTGGTCTATCATTTCTGTTTGAATTTTCAGGTACGACCCGCTTGCCGATATGCGGATTTGTGAAACATACATGGGGGGTTTGCAGTGGAATAATCAATATGAGCTGTTTGTACCCTAAATACTATTGGTAGACAATCGACCATGAAGATTCGCATTTTGAATGCTTCCGACGCCAAGGCCTACCGAGATCTGCGGTTGAAGGCTCTCAAGGAGTCGCCGCATGCTTTCAGTGATAGCTATGAGGATGAGTTTGAGAAGCTGTTATCCGAGATCGCTGAAGAGATCACGCCGATCGGTAACCCGCCGGCACAATTTGTCCTGGGCGCTTTTTCTGAAAACGGGGGATTGCTTGGAATTGTGACATTTAAGCGCGACACACGCAGCAAGGCTCGGCACAAGGCCATGCTCTCATCCATGTACGTGATTCCCGAAGCACGGCGCCATGGTCTGGGGCGCAAACTTCTTGATGAGATCGTCGATAAGGCGCGTCACCTTGAAGGTTTGGAACAAATTCATATTTGGGTGCTGCATGCACCCGGTTCGCCTCTGCGTTTCTATCGGCAATGTGGTTTTGAATCACAAGGTCCCTGCGTCAAAGGAGACCTGAAGATCAATAACCAATACATCGATGCAGAGTACATGGTGCTGCATCTGTAATGCGTGCAAAGACCACTACAATTGCCCGCTGAGGATTGCGTTGCGCAAGCCATCACCAAAATGGCCGATATTATAAACATCACTGGTCCTACAAGTTTCAACCGCCTGATGATTCAGGCGGTTTTTTTATTGGCTGTGAACCTGCAATCGAGTCGCAGCCCAGCCTCAGGATGAATAAGCCTGCCTCAATCCTTATCCGGGGAAAACTCATACGGCAGCAATTCTGCAACACCTTCCCAGCTCCAGTAGCCGTACACTTTTATGGCAAGCGGATTGAACAAGTAACCGCTTGTATCCAGCAGCGCACTCACATGATTCATCACCACCCAGGATGTTTGTTTCACCGGCGGTGCTGGTACACCGAGTTTTGGAACCGGAGTTCTGTATCCGATCCACTCCAGATAGCTCCTATCTGCGTTTTCTCTTTTGTAGGTCACTTGCAGCACATTCGGGAATGACAGCCGCCGCTCGAATGAGAGCCCGCCGCGGGTGAGAAATTTTGTGGGGTCAGCTTGTGGTGCGTCGACAGCCTGGAGATCAGCAGGAATGTAATCCAGCTCTTGCACGGCGAAGCCTTCATTCTTCCACGCGCCGGCGCACAACCCTGCCAGAAAATGACGCAGCGAGCCTTCATAACTCCTTCGCCTGGCGCTCTGCCACGTTTGCGTCTGCGTGGCGTCTTTTACCTGCAATGGCTCGAAATAGCATCTGCCAACATAACTGAGAGAACCCTGCTCAGCCTCGAAAGAAAGAAGGACATAGTTCAAGCGATACCCCAGCGCACGGTTTTCGATGATCAGCATATCCTGCGCTTCAGCAGTCAAGCGTTTATCTGATGCGCGACGGAAGGCCAGGACCTCCGGATTCATGATCTTGCAGCTCGAGGCGTTTGGAGATTGGCCGAGAAAATAGCGCTCAAATTCTTCAAGGTTTGTGTACCACTGTTTTGGCCTGGCAGCGTCAACCTCAACTTCATCTAGCAACATAACGCGCGCTGTGATCGCAATTTCAAAATGCCGATCGCGTGGATGGTCGAGTTTCAGTTGGCGTTGTTGGAACACATAGCCGACGTGTGAAACCACCAGCTCATAGGTTCCGAGCGGAACGGACTCTATCTCAAAATAACCGTCGTCATCAGTGGCGGAACCCATCATGGTGTGCGCCAGAAAGACGTTAACATTCCGCAAGGGTTGGGAAGTTTTCTCATCGACAATCCTGCCGGAGACTGTTACCGTGGCAGTTTCCTGTGCCAGGATGTTACTACAGACAAGCAGGCAAAAAAATGTTTGTACAAGCAGAAAAGCCATACACTCGAAAATAGTTCCTTGCGCCTACCGCACGCGAAATCGCTGTGCGACCGGTTTGGCAAACGAGCCGATGTGTACCTGAAAACTTTTGCCTGACTGGCCATCGGCGAAATCAAAGCGAAACATGTTGACGAAGGGCACCAGGAATCGCACGCCAGCGCCATAGCCGCCAATGAAATTATCGGTTTTGAACTGGTCGCTTTCGTTCCAGGCCACACCGAGATCACCAAAGGCGGCGAGCTGCAAGCCTATGTCAAAACTCAGCCCAAACGGCAGGGTAAACACACGCGGCCGCACAACCGTAACCCGGTATTCGGCGGTGTTGAGAAATTGATTTTTGCCCCGCCGGGTATCGAGCTCCCAACCGCGCACGCTATTGGTGCCGCCAATACTGAAATCCTGCCAGGGCGCAATGTCCTGACCTACGGTTCCGGTTGTGAGGGTGGTTAGAGAAAACAGAGCGAGTGTGTGCCGGCGCATGACGGGAACATAGCGCCGCAGGTCGAGGTTCAGACGCCAGAAATCACTATCGCCGCCCAGGAAGCCGCCGGACCTGGAAATCTCGATTTCGTTCCACCAACCGGTATGGGGATTGGACCAGAGGTCGCGACTGTCATAGCCGAGGAAGAAACCGAGGGTCGGCACGATGTCGGTATTGTCTGCCGACAGCGTCCGGCCCAAGGAATCGCTTTCGATAGCCTGGAATATAAAGCGGCCTCCGATGCGGCCATTTTCGCCCAGGTAGGAGTCGAGCGTCAGATAGAGTTCGGTTGCGGTTTCGTTAAACTGGTCGAGCTCGTTGAAGCGCTCGCGTCGAAAGAACTCGAGCACATAGCCAAAATGGTTACCGGTTATCCAGGGGTTGACCAGGAATATGTTGATGTTGGTGGCGCCGCCGAATCTGGCCGAACCGGTAAGAAAAATATCGCGTCGGAACATATTCACCGACTGCAGTCCCGGCCCGGCAGCAAAGCCGTTTTCATCGGTGACTTCATAACTAAGAAAGGGCAGGTAAGGAAAAATCTCCCGCACGTGGATATCAAGCACAACGCCGCCATCCTGTTTGCGCGGCGTAATGCGGATTTCGCTGAACAAATCCAGTTTGTCCAACCGGTTGTAATCTTTCTTCGCGTTTTCTTCCAGGTAAGGCTGGCCAACTTGTGACGCGAGTTCTCGGGTGATGATGTCCGTATCCGTATAGCGCGCACCTGTGATGCGGATTTCCCGCAAATGCTTACCGTAAAGACTGTCGCCGGATTGCGCAGCGATCGCTGATCCCGGAATCATCAGGATCAGTATGGCAAGCACTGTTGCCGTGTTATGCTTGAACTTTCTGCAAAGACTTAATCTGCTCAACGAAAATCGGAAAGTGGACAATGCAAACGCGTATATGATGGGCAAGTCACGATTTACGTTTTTCGAATTTGGTTTTTGGGTTGCGGTTTGCCGCACCAGGTTTAAACAGATCTTATGCAAATTCTTATCCCTCCGTTCTTATCGATGCAAAATATAGAAAGAAACAGGAGATTTGCAAATGGAATCAAGTTATGGCAGTTGTTGTTTTGGCTTGTGTTTGCGGAGATAAATCTTTAAAGTAGACAAATTACCGCAAGAGAGTTAAAGTTCAAAGATAAGACGGAGCCACAAATCTATGTCGGTTAAACAAATCACGCCGGAAGAGGCGAAGCAACTGCTGGATTCGGATGAAAACTATGTCTATGTCGATGTGCGTTCAGAGGCTGAGTTCGTGCAAGGCCATCCGAGTGGCGCGATCAATATACCGCTGAGTCAGCTTAACCACGCCGCCGGGATGTTGCAGGAGAATCCGGATTTTCTCAACGTAATGCAGGCAAATTTTGACAAAGACACGAAGCTGCTGCTTGGCTGCGCCTCCGGCAACCGGTCCAATGTTGCCGGAGGCATGTTGCAACAGCTCGGCTATGAGGATGTGGCCAATATTCAGGCTGGCTTTAGTGGCAAACGCGATATGTTTGGCCGCGTGACGCAGCCGGGATGGATGCAGCTCGGCTATCCGACCAGCGCCGGCGACGAGGTCGAAGGCAGCTATCAGAACGCCAGGGCAAAACTGGCGGAAGCCCAGGATAAATCACAATGAGCGCGAGTGCACCTACTGAGCCTTCTTTCAAGTCCGGTTATGTCGCCATCGTGGGCCAACCAAATGTTGGCAAGTCCACGCTGCTGAACAATCTGCTGCATTTCAAAGTGTCATCCGTGACGCGCAAGCCGCAAACTACCCGCCACCAGATTCGCGGCATCTTGAACGGCGACGACTACCAGATCGTTTTTCTCGACACCCCCGGACTGCTGGCGCCGCGCTACAAATTGCAGGAGGCGATGCTGCAGGCGGCCATGCGCTCGGTAAAAGAGGCGGACGTGACCCTGTTCCTGGTCGAAGCCGGGTATCCGCCCGACAGCCAGGATGTCACCCACCTGGAGCAGATAACAGAGACCAGCAAAAAGCTGATTCTCGCCATCAACAAGATCGATCTCATTCCCAAGGACACCCTGCTGCCGCTGATGCAGTTCTATCATGAGGAACGTAAGATCGAGACGCTGGTCCCCATCTCCGCCTTGAAAGCGGATGGCCTGGCAGAATTGCAGGTTGAGCTCATTGCGCAGTTGCCGCAAGGGATGCCGTTCTACGCCTGCGATGACATCACTGACCATCCGGAACGTTTTTTTGTGGCCGAGCTCATCCGCGAAAAAATCTTTCAACGTTATGGCGAGGAGATACCCTATTCAACTACGGTCAAGGTTGAGGAATTCAAAGAGCGGGGCAAAAATAAGGACTACATCCGCGCGGTTATTTACGTCGAGCGCAAGAGCCAGAAGGGCATCTTGATCGGCAGAAAAGGTGCTGCGCTACGAGAAACCGGCGCCCGCGCCCGCCAGGAAATCGAGCAAACGCTCGGCCGGCCAGTCTACCTCGAGCTCTGGGTTAAGG
>CAZVSL010000385.1:0-6291 GCA_964629935.1 uncultured Calditrichaceae bacterium
AGTCTGATTGAGGCGGTCGAAACCTATACGATCCTGACCGTCGGCGACGGCCTGGTGTCGCAAATCCCGGCCCTGCTGATCTCAACCTCAGCCGGCATCATCGTTACCCGTGCAGGTTCGGAAGATACGCTCGATAAATCCATAACCACCCAACTTCTGGCCAAACCGCGCGCCAGCTACATTTCCGGCGGCGTCTTGCTGATCCTGGCGATGGTGCCGGGCTTCCCCATGCTGCCGTTTGTGTTGCTGAGCGCCACCACTTTTGGCGTCGGCTACCTGGCGCAGAACAAGATGTTCGACAAACCGGAGCCGCTGCTGCCGGATGAGGACGTAGCGCCCGAAGCCGATGAACGGGACGAAATTGAAAACTACCTGCACGTCGATCCGCTGGAAATCGAGATTGGTTACAGTTTGATTCCGCTCATCGATGTCAATCAGGGCGGCGACCTGCTGGACAGCATCACCATGATCCGCAAGCAAATCGCCCAGGAGCTCGGTATTGTGGTCCCCCCTATCCGGATTCGTGACAATGTCCAGCTCAACTCAAACGAGTATGTGCTGAAAATCAAAGGCAACCCGGCTGCCCGCGGCGAAGTCATGGTAGATTACTATCTCGCCCTGACGCCGGACGGCGATGACGAGGACTTGGATGGCATCAAAACCGTGGACCCGACTTATAATCTGCCAGCTTACTGGCTGAACAAAGCGCAAAAAGAACAGGCTGAGCTGCGCGGTTATGCGGTCGTCGATACCTCGGCAGTGGTATCCACACATCTCATGGAAACATTGAAGCGCAATGCTTACAAAATTCTCGATCGCCAGGCTGTGCAAAGCCTGATCGACAATGTAAAAGAGGAGCACTCCGCTGTTGTTGACGAATTGATTCCAAACATGCTCACGATCGGAACGGTGCAAAACGTGCTGCGCAACCTGCTCCAGGAAAACATTCCCGTAAAGGACCTGCCGACCATTCTGGAGGCGCTGGCCGACCGCTGCTCGCTTTCCAAAGATCCCGATGTCCTGACCGAATATGTCAGGCTGGCGCTCGCCGAGACCATCACCAGCATGAATGTCAACGAACAGAATGAAATTACCGCCATTACTTTGGATGCCAGACTCGAGGAGTTTGTGCTGCGGCAACTAACCGGCGGCAAGCAACCGAGCCAGAATCTCGGCCTGTCTCCGGCGCAAATGGATGAAATTTACAAGAACACGGCTGTCAAGATTCAGGAGCTGCTTACGGGCGGCGGTAAAGCCATCCTGATCACCGGCCCGGCCATACGCCGATATATCAAAGCTTTCTTTGAGCCGGTGTTGCCAGAATTGACAGTTTTGTCGATTTCGGAACTGTTGCCGAACATTGCGATTAACACAATCGGTAGCATAGGACTGACAAGTTATGATTAGAAAATTTAAAGCTCCGACGATGAAAGAAGCCATGCGCATGGCCAAGGATTTTTTTGGCGATGATGCTGTGATCTTGAGCTCGCGCAAGGTCAAAGAACCGGCGCTCTCAAACACAGATGACGACGAAATGGTCGAGATCACAGTCACCGGCGAAAAAAACGCCTCTGCAAATAACGATATACGCAAAGTGCTGAAGCCTTTTTACACAGCCGCCTCGGCAAAGACAGCCCGCAGCAAAAACACGGAGCCATCGGACAATCGCCGTTATGAGAAGGATATCCTGTCCCTGGCCGCAAAACAGGACGAAGTTGCCGCTCTGGTCGAAAAACAACAGGACGACCAGGATACGCTCAAGCGGGAGCTACACGACATCAGGTCGACGCTGGAAAATCTGCGCGAGGATATTCGGCGCTCAAATGGCACATTGCTGCCAGACACCCGCCGTGAGCTGGAAAAAGACAGCGGCATCGAACCGGAGCTGGCCAATGAGCTCATTCAGAACATCTTCCTGCAGTTGGACGGCACAGACATCAAAGATCACGCCCGCATTCGCATGGCGCTGCGCGCCGAGATCGTACGCCAGCTAAACGTCGGGCCCAAATTCGATCTGCCGGTTGGCCGGCCCAAGTTGATCTGCATGGTCGGCCCCACCGGCATGGGCAAGACAACCACGATAACCAAACTGGCAACACATCCGGAATACTATGGCCGCAAACGGGTCGGACTGATCACCATCGATACTTATCGCGTCGCCGCCGCCGCTCAGCTCAAAACCTTCGCGGCGCTGGCGAAACTACCGCTCGAGATCGTCTACGAGCCAGCCGATTTTGCCGCGGCGCTGGACAAAATGCGGGAGCAGGACGTCGTGCTCATCGATACAGCCGGCCGCAGTCCGTTAAATGACACGCATCTGCAGGACTTGCGCAGCATTTTCCAGGTAGCCCAGCCGGATGAATTGCACCTCGTGCTTTCCAGCTCCATGCGTGCTGACGTGCTTTACGATGCCTATGAGAGCTTTACGGTTCTGCCAGTCAATCACATCATCATCACCAAGATCGACGAGACCAGACGCCTGGGCAATATTCTGAACATCAGCAGGAAAATCCCGCTGCCCATTTCCTTTTTAACTAATGGTCAAAAAGTTCCTGACGATATACTACTAGCAGACAAAAGTGAAATCGCACATTTGGTAGTAGAGTAAATGCTTACGAAACTGATTTTCAAAGCCAGTCTGGTTGCGATGTTCATCACTTTTGTCTATTGTACCGTGACCAACGTTTCACTGGTGACAAGCATCACGAGGGCCCTGAGCGTATTTGCTGGTTTTTATTTCATTCTCATCGCCTTTTTTATCGCGCTAAGGCTCATTTTCAATCCTGCTCAGGATGAGGAAGCCGCGACGCCGGAGGACAACAACGAGACTCAGAATATCCTCGAGGCTGCACAAAGAGAAGTCGGGAACACTGAGACAGAGTCCATAGGAGTGGCACGTGAACAATGAGGATCTCGTAAGAGAGTTTATCAAAACTCAGGATCCCAAACTCCGTGAACAAATCATTGTGCGGTATGTTCCGCTGGTGAAATACGTTATCGGACGACTGAATCTGACTGTCCGCAACAAGATGGAGCTGGAAGACATTCATAGCGCCGGAATCATTGGCTTGCTGCGGGCGCTCGATGACTTCGATCCGGCGCGCAATACCTCCTTCAAGACCTATGCAACCTGGCGCGTGCGGGGCGGCATCCTCGATTATCTGCGCAAGATCGATTTCATCAGCCGCGGCGACCGTAGCAAGCTGCGCGAAGTGGAGAACAAGATGGCTGAGCTCGCATTCAGGCTAAGCCGCGAACCCTCTGCCTTTGAAGTGGCCAACGAGCTGGACATGGACCTGCGGGAATGCCATCGCCTGCTGGAATTGGCTCACCTGAACTTCAACATCTCGCTTGACCAAAGCCAAACTGTCGATGGTGAGGACTTGCGACTCAGCGATGTAGTCGCCGATTCCCATAGCTCAGGACCGTTCGAACAACTGAGCCGAAAGAACATCCTGAATCTGGTCACGCACGCTATCTTCAGACTTCCCGAACGCCAGCGTCTTATCGTGCTCATGTACTATCATGATGAGATGACGCTCCTTGAGATTGGCAAAGTCCTGAACCTTTCAGAATCCCGAATCAGCCGTTTGTTGGGTAAAGCTATCATCGGCATTCGCAGTGAATTAAAAGGCATGAAGGTTCAAACTCCGGGGGTATAGAAAGCGAGGTGGTGCGCTATGTCAGACAGCGGCATTTCATTGGGCGTCCCGACCACAGGCAAAGTTGAAGCACCGGGCGAACGCAATTACACAAATCAGCAAGACCCAAAGAAGCAAAAGAAGAAAGAAAATGAGCAGGAAGCCGCAAGCGCCGAAACGAAAGCAGGCGGCCATTTTAACGTGGTTAAGCAGCGGGCGCAGGAACGCGTCAGTAAAGAGACGGATTCAAAGGACAACAAGGGTGTTTTTGTCGATATTGTTGCGTAGAAAATCGGCAGGCGGGTTAACGCTGTGCCTGTTGCTTGCAGTGCTGTTGACCTCAGCGCGGCCCTGGTTCAGGGTCGCGCTGCAGGATATCCGCACCGGCTTTCATTACGCTTATTCTCGCGTGGTTATTCAAACCAATTTTGCCGTGCCTTATGATGTGTCTCTGGAGCACAGCAGGCAAATGCTGCTGATTCACATTCCCGCCATCGAGTCAATCGAATATTATGGCCAGGTCACGACTGACCCCAACGACAAATTCATCGCCGGGGTCACGTATCTGCATTCCGGCAACGGCCTGACGGTCAGCGTGCGACTGAAGCACGCCAACGTGCAGGTGGAGCGCAAAACGCTGCAACGGCCCGCCCGCGTCGTGCTGGATATCTCACAAAGCACCCTGCCGCCAACGCCGGCGCAATCCAATCCCGTCGAAGAGATGCTACAATCCGAGACCGGGATATACCAGCCGTGGAGCGTCTTTGACCCGAATGATGCGGAGCAGCCTGCGTTTGTTTATGCAGACACATTGCCGTCACAAAAGCCATTTGCTTTCCTCGACCTGGCTCCGTCTGCAGAAAATGCGCTGCCCGTGACACAAGACAGCAGCGCTGCCGCGGAGCCGACAACTGCGCGCAACCGCACAGAACCGGCGCATACGCACAAGTCAAACTTGGTGTGGTATTTTGCCGGCGCGTTGTTCCTCGCACTCAATCTCATGCTCTTGCTCTGGCGCCGGAAACGGCGTCACGCCGCCACAAGCAAGACGCCAAATAATAAACGCCGCAAAATGCCCAACCCGAGTTCTCCGCGGGCCGAGATGCCGTCGCGGGAATTCCTCGAGTTTCTGAAAACTGCTGTCCAGACCAGCCAGCAAGAACCGTCAGAGTCCGGGCGCAGGACGGACGAGTCACAGGAACCGGAAGAAGTTGTTAAGCTGCGGCAGGTAATGGGCGCCCTGCAGGCAGTGGGCAAAAACGATTCGGAGCCGGCTACTGCCCTACCCCCTGAGTTCAAGAAAATCGCAGCCGATCTCAACCTCATCGCCGAAGACGACCAGAGAACGGATGAAGAGATCAAGCAGCAGTTGATCGGTAAAGACGGGGTTGAGTTTATGAAGAATATCAAGAGACTATACCTCAGCCAGCAACAAACTCAGGAGATCAGCGCAGACTGAGGCAAAAACGCCAGCGCGGTCCCCGCTCAGCCAAACTTCGCCGCAAGCACAGCACGAAAGCTCTCATCATCGAGCCCCAGCCAATCCATGGCTTCGGTCAGACCTCTGAACACATGCATGTCCAGGGCGCAAGGAGACCGTGTCTTTCCGAGCTCGACATAAGCGCCATACAGCCGCGCCATACCGTAGAGAAAGTCTGAAGCAGCCACCATCGCATACCTGGACTGGCCCCAGAAGGCAGCGGTTTCGTGAATGCGCTGTGCTATGAGTCGCTCTTCCTCAGGCGTCAGAAGGAAGTTTGTCACCAGACGCCAGTCGACCAGATTGTTCATGCCAGCGCGATGACGCGGGTCAGCCAGGACGCTGTCTACATGCTGTCGCATATCTTCCTGAGAAAGAATCCCGGAAAAACATACCACAACCAAACCCGGCGGATCGAAAATGTCGTACCTCATTGTCATAGGCGTCGAGAATCAGGGTCGGTTCAATGTAAGACGAACTTCTAAATTGGGATATGCAGTGATAACATGCAATCAAATAAGCAAACTGTGAAGAAGTTTTAATATGCTTAGTAAAAACTCCCACCAGCCGCGGCAAAAGTGGTAATAACTCCCTTTCCACTGCCAGAATCAACCAGAGCACTTATCTCTCATAACTGATTAATTTACTTAGTCCTAAGTCGCCTTATCCTAAACTGGCACACCGCTTGCTTGAACGGCGTGCAAAATGTCGCAGATTTTCCGGAAATCAGGAGATACTCGCAAAATGTTCGACCGCTTCAAAGTAACAGAACATGCAATGGTGACGCGCATGCACCAGATGGAAGTGATCACCAACAATCTGGCCAATGTTGATACCACCGGATTCAAACGGGATAGTCTGTTCATGAACGAGCTCGAGAACAAGCTGAAAGAGCCCCGGTTTACCAAGTTTGCTATCAACACGCATATTCCCGTCTCCGGGACTTCTGTTGACACTACGCAGGGTGCACTTGCCGGCACGGCTGCGCCGCTTGACGTCGCCATTTCCGGCGCAGGCTTTTTCACGGTGGAAACGCCAGGGGGCGAGGCGCTGACCCGTGACGGACGCTTTACCGTCAATCAAGACAATCTGCTGGTCACACTCGACGGTTTTGCCGTGCTTGGCGAGGGCGGCCCCATAGAAATCGATCTGGAACAGACCCAGCCCCAG
>CAZVSL010000386.1:0-4026 GCA_964629935.1 uncultured Calditrichaceae bacterium
ATCCTGATTGATATCCGGGCGAAACTGCGCATACAGCACGCCCAGCGGAATCTCAATGATGCGCTGGACCTCAAAAGGATCACGGCGGTAGGTTGGCGGTCCCGGCGCCCAGGCTGCGTGAGCGGCCGCGTCATAGCGGGAGGTGAAAGTCTCGAAATGTCCCAACTCACCAACATACTCGTACGCGGAGGCAGGCACGCCTATCTCCTCATAAGTCTCCCGTATCGCCGCGTCCCGACTGGATTTGTCCGGCGGTTCAATCTTACCACCCGGGAATGCCATCTGCCCGCCATGCTGGTGCGGACCGCTGGTTTTTCGGATATACACGAGCCGGGTTTGGTCGCCACGGTTGAAGAATAGCATCAGGATTGCGGAGGGAATATAGCCGTGCATCATTTCCCTCCGCCTGGAAACAGACCCGACAATGTCTGAGACAGTCTCTTTTGTGAGTTTCATGTCTTACCACATTTTCCGATGTTACCTAAGTACATAATTTCATAACCCGGACGACCCATGTACTAAGTTACAAAAACCAGGCGTGATTGCATAATGAAAAAGTGCCTGGCGGTTGCGTTTTATCGGCAGATGCAATAACTTGGCATACACAGCCGTAAAGTAGTACTCTTAATTCTGTATTGAACCAATTTAGATGGCAATCGATGGCGCGTCTGTCACTTTTATTCCTGATACTGCTCATTCATCTCAGCGGCTGTTCAAATGCCCGGAACTCAGACAAGACGCCGGCCACGGTCCTGGTGTATGCAGCCGCCAGTCTGGCCACAACTCTGCCGCAGGCGGCGGCTCAATATGAAAGCGCGCACCCGCAGGTCAAGATCGATTTTAATTTTGCCGCATCATCCCTGCTTGCCAAACAAATTGCCTTGGGGGCTGATGCCGATATTTATTTTTCCGCCAACCCGCAGTGGATGGATTTTCTGGAACGGGAAGGCGTTCTCGTGCCCGGTAGCCGGCGAGACGTATTAAGCAATAAGCTGGTCGTGGTCGTTTCCGGCCGGAATGGCGGTACGCCGAAAGCGCTGTCAGACCTCGCCAGCGAACGTGTTTCGCAGATCGCAATGGGGGATTGGACGCATGTTCCGGTTGGCGTCTATGGCAAACAAGCCCTTGAGCGGGCCGGACTATGGCAAGCTGTGGCAGCAAAGTGTCTGCCGGCGTTTGATGCCCGCGCAGCGTTGGCCTACGTGGAGCGCGGAGATGTTGCGTGCGGCGTGGTCTACCGGTCTGATGCGGCAATCAGTGACAAAGCGAAGATCGGGTTTGAAATACCGGAGCCTTATCAGCCGGACATTCGATATCCTGCTGCGCTCATCAGGGGCGGCACGCAGGAATCCCTTGCGCGGCAGGTGTTGGCATTTTTCTCCTCCCCGGCTGCGGCTGGGATCTACGAGGCGCACGGGTTTACATTCATCAACGCAGGTGCAACAGATTGAACAGCGATGTAGAAATCATTCTTCTGTCTTTGAAGGTTGCTGCTCTGGCTACGCTTCTGTTGTTGCCGGTGGGCGTCTTCCTGGGTTGGCTTTTTGCCCGCCAGACCTTTATCGGCAAAACCCTGGTCGAGGCGCTGGTCAATGTCCCATTGGTTTTACCGCCCATCGTAACCGGTTACTTCCTTTTGATTCTTCTGGGCCCGCAAAGCCTGCCGGGCCGCTGGCTTGCTGCGCTTGGTGCGCCCCTTGCTTTCACCTGGCGCGCCGCGGTCGTGGCTGCTGCGGTTGTTAGCCTGCCGCTGCTGGTACGTGCTGTGCGCGTGGCCATCGATGCTGTGGATGCCAAACTCGAGGACGCCGCCAGATTGCTGCGCGCCAATGAATGGCAGATTTTTATCAAAATCACCTTGCCGCTGGCGGCCAATGGCATCATTGCTGGCGCTGTGCTCGCCTTTGCGCGCGCACTCGGTGAGTTTGGCGCCACCATTGTTTTTGCCAGCAACTTGCCGACTACCCGCACCATGCCGCTGGCGATTTTCTCATACCTGAACCAGGTTGACGGCGAAGAAAAGGCACAAACGCTGGTAATCGCCTCCATGGTTCTGGCTTATTTGAGCATCCTGATCAACGAATGGCTGCTGCGCCGCTTCCGATATGCTGAAAGTCACCGCTAACAAACAATTCGCCAATTTCAATCTGCGACTGGACTTGGAGCTCGAGTCCGGCTTCAACGCGCTTTTCGGGCCTTCCGGCGCCGGCAAAACCTGCACCCTCAATCTGATCGCCGGTTTGCTGCGACCGGATGCCGGTGAAATTGCGCTGCACGGGCGAACTTTATACTCGACCGAGAAGGGCATAAATGTACGGCCGCGCGACCGTGACCTGGGTTATATCTTTCAGGAAAGCCGGCTGTTTCCGCATCTCAGCGTCGAGCAGAATCTCGCTTTTGCCCTGCGAAATGTACCGAAACCGAAACGCCGCTTCAATTTGCCGGACATCGTCGAGGTCACGGGTTTGCAGCACCTGAGGCAGCGCATGCCTGACGCGCTCTCAGGCGGAGAAAGACAGCGCGTCGCCCTCGCTCGCGCGCTGCTTGCCTCGCCGGCTTACCTGCTGATGGACGAGCCCCTCGCCGCTCTGGATCAAACCGCCAGGCTTGCCTTTCTGACATTTCTGAAGAATATCCATGCCCGCCTCGAGATTCCGATACTCTATGTCACCCACGATCTGGCAAGCGTGGTGAACTTTGCGCACCAGGTTGTGCTACTGAAGTCGGGTCAGCAAATTGCAGTGGGTGAGCCTCTTGTGCTGCTGGCCAAAATGGCCGCGCCGCCTCTCATTTCGCAGGAGGACATCACCAATATTTTTGAGGCAGAAGTCATTCAGGATGACGCAGACAAGGGCATTACAGTAGTGCGGGTCAACAGCCTCGAATTCATCCTGCCGCGCCTGGAAGTGCCACCCGGCAAGACGGTTCTGCTCAACATTCCGGCCTCCGAAATCATCCTGTCTGTAGATACGCCGACCGGCCTGAGCGCCAGCAACATCCTGCAGGGCGAGATTGTGGCCATTCACCACATCAAAGAGCGTGTGCTGGTCAACATCATGAGTCACGGCCTGTCGTTTACCGTAGAAATCGTTGAAGGCACGGTGAAGCGGCTGGAGCTGAAGACCGGCAGGCAGGTGTTTTTGATTTTTAAGGCAAGCTCGTTCCGGAGGCTGCGTTGATTTTGTGTTGGATTGTATTGGGTTGGATTGCTATATTGGGTTAGCCGCTCAAATATGGATAAACTGGTAGGTTTATGCGAAAACAGGAGTTATTAGCAAGAGGTCAAGGATTATGGGCACAGTTAAACAAGAGGTAAAGGCGCTGCTCGATAAGCTCCCTGACGATTGCTCGCTTGAGGATGTCCAGTATCATCTTTATGTTGCCGAAAAGATTCGCAGGGGAATCGAACGTGCTGAGGAGGAAGGGACGCTTAGTCAAGAAGAGGTCGAGAGGAAATTCAATAAATGGACCTCGAGGTAAAATGGTCGCCTGAGGCAACAGAAGATCTTGAATCGATAGCAGAATATATCGCCAGGGATTCCGAGTATTATGCCCGATCAGTGGTCACAGAAATATTGTCGGTCTCTCGGAGTATTGCTGAACTCCCATTGCTAGGTCGAGTTGTGCCGGAACTCGATGATGAGCGCATAAGAGAGCGCTTTGTATACAGTTATCGTTTGATATATCGGATCGAGCATGAGCAAATTCTGATTGTAGCTGTGGCACACGGCAAACGGTTGTTGGCAGACATGTCAGAACGATTTGACGAGTAGGCCACAAAGTCTATAAGCACAGGGCGAGCCTGGCCCACCGGTTGGCCAGCGTTGCACGCCAGCTTATGCAAAAACAGAAATATCCGGCAAAAAAGCAAAGACCGCATCGTCGACAGGACCATCAAACCATGAACCTCCCCCAAATCCTCGACCAGCTCAAATCTGACGCCCGCTTTATGAACAATGTCACGGCCTGGCGCGTGCTACGTGCCCGTGAGGCAGAGTTCGCGGATTTTCCGTCAAACATGAATCC
>CAZVSL010000386.1:4036-6275 GCA_964629935.1 uncultured Calditrichaceae bacterium
GAGCGATCGAGACGCGCGGCATCAAACGCCTGTTCAGCCACCAGGCCGAAGCTATTCAACACGTGCTGGACAACAAGAATGCGGTGATCGTCACGCCGACGGCAAGCGGCAAGACGTTGTGTTACAACTTGCCGGTGCTCGATACCATTTTGTCAAATCCCGAGGCGCGGGCGCTCTATCTGTTTCCCACCAAAGCTCTTTCGCAGGACCAGGTGAACGAGCTTTACGAGCTGATCAAAGTGATGGAAGCTGATATCTCGTTCGAGATCAAGACCTACACCTTTGACGGCGATACGCCGGCTTCAGCGCGCAAAGCCATCCGCAGCTCAGGACACGTGGTGGTCACCAACCCGGATATGCTGCACCAGGGCATTCTGCCGCACCATACCAAGTGGGTCAAGCTATTCGAGAATCTCCAATATGTGGTGATCGATGAGCTGCACACTTACCGGGGCGTCTACGGCAGCCACATGGCCAATCTGGTGCGCCGGCTCAAACGCATCTGCCGCTTCTATGGCGCACAACCGCAGTTCATCTGCTGCTCTGCCACCATCGCCAACCCGAAAGAGCTCGCCGAGCTTATCGTTGACCAGCCGGTTGAGCTGGTCGACAACAACGGCGCGCCGCGTGGTGAAAAGCACTTCATCTTGTACAATCCACCTGTGGTCAATCGTGAGCTGGGCATTCGGCGGTCCTATGTTAAAGAAGCAAGGGCTGTCGCGCGGCGCTTCCTGCTCAACAACATTCAGACCATCGTATTTGCCCGGACCCGCCTGCGCGTCGAAATTCTGGTGACTTACATGAAGCGCTACATGCGCATGGCAAAGAAGTCGCCGAATCTCGTACGCGGTTATCGCGGCGGCTACTTGCCAACAGAGCGGCGCGCCATCGAACGCGGCTTGCGCAGCGGAGAAATTCTGGGCGTGGTCAGCACCAATGCTCTGGAGCTTGGTATCGACATCGGGCAGTTGCAGGCCGCGGTGATGGCAGGTTACCCCGGCACCATTGCCAGCGCCTGGCAGCAATCAGGTCGCGCCGGCCGCCGGGCAGATACTTCTGTAGCCGTGCTCGTGGCCTCCAGCGCACCCATGGACCAATACGTGGTCAATCATCCCGACTATTTTCTCATGCAACCGCCTGAGTCCGGGATTATCGATCCGAATAATCTGGTGATACTGCTGGACCATATCAAGTGCGGGGCGTTCGAGCTGCCGTTTACCGAGGATGAAAAATTCGGGGTCGAGACCACGCGTGAAATTCTTGAGTACCTGGTAGAAAATCGGGTGCTGCACTATGTGCCCGGCAACCCGGAGCAAGGCCAGCCCGGCAAATTCCACTGGATGACCGATGCCTACCCGGCTGAAGCTGTCAGCCTTCGCAGCGCCACGCCGGACAATGTGATTATCATCGATACCACAAATGAGGAGCGCGTCATCGGCGAGGTCAATCTGCTGGATGCGCCTATCATGCTGCACGAGGATGCCATCTACATCCACGAAAGCAAACAGTATCACGTCGACAAACTGGATTGGGAGCGGCAAAAGGCCTATGTGCACCAGGTGGATGTCGACTACTATACCGACGCTCACACCGATACAAGCCTGAATGTTCTGGATGTGACGGAAGAGGCTGAGATTGCCGGCGGCCGCAAGGGCTACGGCGAAGTCAATGCAAACTGGCAGACCACCAAGTACAAAAAGCTCAAGTTTGAAACGCACGAAAATATCGGCTACGGCAAAGTCGAGCTGCCTGAGCTGGAGATGCACACCACATCCTACTGGTGGGAGTTCGATGCCAACATCGCGGACAAACTTCAGATTTCACAGGCAAATCTGGGCGACGGCCTCAAGGCGCTGGCGAATGCGTTACAGACAGTAGCGGCCGTCTTTCTCATGTGCGATCCACGCGACATCCGCTCGGTGCCAATGGTGCGCGCTCTCATGACCCAGAAGCCCACGATTTATGTTTATGATAATCATGCCGGCGGCGTGGGCTTCAGTCAGAAGCTGTTTCACTTACACGATGATCTCAAACAAGCAGCGATGGAGTTGATCTCAAGCTGTGGCTGTGATTCCGGCTGCCCCTCTTGTGTCGGCCCAATTCTGGAAATCGGGGAAAAGGGTAAGGAGAGTGCGAGCACGCTGCTCAGGCTCTAGCCTGGTTTATTCACGAATCTGCCTGAGATTAGCCTGATGCTGAACCATCAGGCTAATCTCAGGCAAGACGGCTGAAGCCGCCT
>CAZVSL010000387.1:0-6244 GCA_964629935.1 uncultured Calditrichaceae bacterium
ACGTGCTACTCTGAACCAGACCCGCGACATAGCTCTTGTTTTCCATGAAGTTGAAATGGTGGTTCGGGCTGGTTTGGCCGGGATTGACAGTCACCACCGACGAATCCGGTGTGGAGATAAAACCACGCTTCGCGGCTGCAACAGAATACGCGCCTGCCGGCACACTGAGGGAATAGGCGCCGTTTTCATCTGTCTGCACAGAGTGCTGCGCGCCGGTCTGGCGATTGCGGGCCATGATGCTGGCGCAGCTCACGGGCAAACTGCCATTTGTTACCGCGCCCCGGATCACACTGGCGTTGGGGCTGAGCACAAAGTTGATGCCGGAGAGCGTTTGGCCCGGCGTCAAGGTCACGGTTTGGCTGCCGTTGGCCAGATGCCCTTGCTTCGAGGCAGAAAGCGTATGCGTTCCTTGCAACAGGCCTAGAGTGTACCGCCCGTTTGCATCTGATTTCGTGGTCTTGTCGCCATTGGAGATGCTTACACCAGCGAGGGGGGACACGCCATCAGAGGTGACTTCACCGGTGATAAAGCTGGTCTCTGGCCGCAGTGCAAAGTCGATGCCGGAGAGCGTCTGCCCCACGGTCAGAGCAAATTGCTCGGGTTCCGGCGAGACATAACCTTGCTTCGCGGGCGCGATCTGGTAGGCGCCGCGCCCCAGGCTAAAGGTGTATTGCCCGAAGGCATTGGTTGTTGCACTTTTCGTGGCGCCGGAGGCCGGAACAGCCAGCACGCGGGCATTCTCCAAAGGTACGTTGTTGCTGGTCACGGCGCCGGAGATGATATTGGCTTTCGGCGTCAGGGTCAGGTTAAGCGAAAGATTATGGTCGATGATGGTGACCTGCTGCGGCTGCGAGCTGACATACCCGGCTTTGCTCACCGCAACCGTCCAGACGCCCGGGCCAAGTGCGACGGAATACTGGCCCTGGGAATTGGAAAGGATACTTTCGATCTGACTTCCCTGAGCGGCAGTTACGGTGGCGCCCCAGATAGCTTCGCCGGCAGGTGTGACTGCGAAGCCGGAAAGAGTGAAGGTGTTGCGGCTCAGCACGAAGCGCCCGCCGCCGCTTTCATCGAGATTGAGATTGACGCCCGGGCCCACGAATAGTGATCGGGCTGGTGCGGCCGCATAACCACTTTTCGAAGCGCGCAGGGTCCAGTTGTCACTGGTGAGTGAAAGCGAGAAGTTGCCGTTCAGGTCGGAGCTGGTTTGCCGCACCTCGCCGGTACTCTGTGAAGTTGCCCGTAAGGTGACAAATCCCAGGGCAGTCTGCCCGTCTCTGGTACTGCCATAAATCCTCGATGGACTTTGACGCATGGGAATGTTGAGGTTGCGCGTTTCATCTTCCACATTGAGGGTGAACACAATGGTGGTATCTTCGAAACCCTCTTTGGCTGCGGTAACGGCATAAGACCCCAGCGGCAGCAGCCGGTCGATGGCGCCATTTGCGTCTGTGGGCAGCACCAGGGGATTGCTGCCATGTGTTACGGATTCAAGCGTCAGAGTGGAGCGGGGCACAACCCTTCCTTGCAAGTCCACGGTGTAGAAGTTGACCAGCGCTGAGCGCGTCGTGAAGAAAAAGCGGGTGGTATCGGTCATGGCGCCATTGCCGCCTGCATTTTGCGCCAGAACTTTCCAGTAATAGTGGCCCTCCTGCTGCAGAACGCTGGCAGACACATCATAAAGCGTATTGGAGGTCACGCCATCCCAGATCGGCAGGAGAGCCTCGCTGCCATCGAGCTCTTCCAGTCTGGAAAGATAAACATGATAGAGCGAGGCATCCTCAACTTCGCTCCACTGAAAGGTGATGATGTCAGAGCTAACCGTCGCACCAAATGCAGGATGAATCGGCTGCGGCGGCGCAAACGGCGGTTCGACTGCCACATTGAAACCGGTTGGCCCACTTGTGACGCTGGAGCTGAGCGCCGGGTTGTTGCCATAGTTATTGACGACCACCCAGTTATATCGTACGCCTTTGACCAGCGGCGGGGCAGCGGTGATCGTGAAGTAGTTGGAGGGATCAGGCGTGCCATACGAAATCGAGGTTTCCGAAGTAATGGCCTGCCATATCACATTAGCGCCTTCGGTTTCGGTGTTGCCATCCTCATCCTCTGAAACAGTAAACGGCTGATCGGAAAGAAAGATATGATAGAACGGTACACCGTTTACTTCTTCCCAGGTGAACACCGGGCTATTGGTGTTGATGCCCTGCGCTCCGCGTGCACTGCGGGGACTGATCAGGCGCGGCGAAATCTCAGACTCCCGCACCAGCATAAACTCTGTGGAGTGGTCGCTGCCGCTGGTGACAATGCAATAGTGCACGCCAGCCGGTATTTTCTCCCCCAGGAATTGAATTTCACCGTTACGGTTCACAGAAAGAGAACTGCCAGGGAGCGTAGCAGGGTAGTTGACGGGATTGCCGCCGCCTGGTACCGAGGAGTACCGGAGGTCGCCAGACGCTGCGGGCGCCCATTGGATGACCGCCATATCCTGCACGCCCACCAGACCGAGCGGGACTTCTGTGAGTACGAGCGATGACTGTTGGTTAGCGGCGCCAGCGAGAAGTCCGGAATTGATAGCGGATTTCTGCGCCATTAATGCAGGAGCAATCAGGATGAGAACAGAAAGCAGTAATTTTCCTGTGATGTTGCCAACAGCCATGATACCTCCATGTATCGTACTTAACCGGAAGGGCGAAGGCCATGCATCAGCCCGTTATAGATTATAATGAAGTGTGACTTTGCCAACCCCGGAGGGAACGCCAAAAACCAGGAAATCCGCGCTAAAACTGCGGTTGACCTTGAATCCGGTTCCGAGCGACAGAGTCGGGATTAAGATGCTATCACCCGTCGCCTCATCGGGATCATCGAATATGGCGCCGTTTGCCAGGCCGATGCCCAGTCTGATGATAGTGAAGTCCAGCCCTAACCGTACGCCGTGCTTCATTTTGAGCGCGTGGTAGTAGACGGTTTGCTCGCCGTCTTCCGCCACATCGAAGCGGTACGACCATTCGCCAAAGTAGCGGCTGACATTGAGCGAGAGACCCAAAAAACCCATCTTGCCGCTCAAGCCGGCGCCGACGGAAGTTGGAAATGTTAGCTCCAGAATCTCTGCAACCGGGCTCGCCTCCAGCACGGTACGTGTCGGTTCATCCAGATCGATCTCTGTGGCGTCAAGCAGATCTTCGTCATCTTTGGCGTCGAGGTTGAGCCCCTCCAGGGTATACTCGGCTACATTCAGATGGCCGGCCATCTGTAACGGCCCGGTATAGGATGCCGCGGCGCCAACGCTCCAGTTTCGATTTAGCTTATACGTTGTGCCCAGGCGAAAGCCCGTGCTCTTGCCCTTGTACTTGCCTCGAAATGATGAATGCAGATTGTTCTGCCACGGGTCGCCCGCGTCGTTGAATGCCCGCTCATTGCCGGCGATGACCATGATACCTTCAACCTGAAAACGCGCACTGGTTTGCGCCATGCCAGATAGGCGCTCGACTGCAACACCGATGCTCCAGTTGGGCTTGAGCAGTCCGGCAACGCCCAGGCTGGCCGCTTGTAGTTTGAGTTTGGCCATGGCATTGAGATCGACGCTGCTGTAGAATGTTACATTTTTTGTTGGGTCGGTTTCATCGATGGTTTCCATGCGCGCCTCGAATCCCGTGCCCAGAAGATCAAAGGAAGCGTCGAGCGGCTCGTAGAGCGCGCCGGCCACAATGATCCGCTCTCCCCGAAAAGCAAAACTGCCCGTGCCGATGGATGCTTTTTCACCGACTCTGATTCCGACTTCAGGATAATCGTCGTCACCCAGAACGAAGTTCGGCCCCTTTACGTCCTCGATGTTGTCGTCTACGGCAGAGCGCACCTCGCTGTCCACATCTATGAGCTGCTCCAGGTTCAGCATCAGTTTTGGGATGAAATCCATGGTCAACTGCGAGCCACGCATGAAGGCGAGGTTGGCGGGATTCCAGAGCAAGCTTTCACTGCCTTGCACCAGGCCGCCGTAGTCGCCGCCCATGCCGCCCACATGTGAGCCCACGCCCAGAAAGAAGGCATTGGATAGCGAAAGATGCGAATCGTAACGTCCACCCTTGAAGTAGCTGAGCTCACTATCTCCCTGCGCCAGAACTTGAGACGATAACAGAAAAAGGGAAACTACGATCGCAAATTTACTCATGAACTCTCGATACCAAAATCTTTATTTGAAGACGTTTCTGACCTGTTGCTTTTAAAATCGGCAGAGATGGCGTGGAATTGATAACAAAAATGAAAAATTCTTTGCTTTCAGCAAACGAGTTGCGCCTGAGCACTCATTGTATTACATTGTCTGCCATGAAGAATTCTGTCCTTACAATTCGCGTCGATGATGACCTTGACAAGCTGCCAACACAGGCTTGAGGAAAAATGCCAAACTACCTCGATCTCCAATCCTGGAAACGCAGAGAACAATTCTTCTTCTTCCTGAAATACGAGAATCCATTTTTCAACATCTGCGCAGATGTGGATGTCACGTCGGCGTTAGAACTTGCAAAGCAGCGCGAGCTATCGTTTTTCATCCTGTCGTTGTTTCTCTCGAGCAAGGCTGCCAATTCAATCGAAGAATTCCGCTATCGCATTCAGGATAAAAGTGTTCTTGTGCATGACGTAATTCATCCCGGCTCAACGGTCCTGAACAGCGACGAAACGTTCGGTTTCTGCTATTTCACTTATGATCCCGATTTTGCCGTATTTAATCAAACCGCAATTTCAGATTTGCAAAAGTTCAAGGATGGCGAAAAGAGTTTCGATCCCAGGGATGAACGTGATGATCTGATCCATTATTCTGTCATTCCTTGGGTGAGCTTTCGCAGCTTTGCCCACGCGCGACGTTACCGGAATGGGGATTCCATTCCGAAGATCGTACTTGGCAAGTATTATGAAAACGGCGGCCGCATGAAGATGCCGGTGTCAGTTGAGGTGCATCATTCCCTGATGGATGGACTGCACGTGGGCCGGTTTTATGAGATTTTTCAGGAGAATTTGAAGCAGCCGCCGGTCTAGTGTGGTGCAGAGTATTCCGCCGCCATAGAATGAGTCCTGCGGCTAAAGCACAGGTAAAACAAATGGATATCTACGCGTTTCTTTCGCAACACAACATTCCTTTTGAACGATGCGATCACCCGCCCGTATACACCTGCGAGCAGGCCGAAGGGCTCGTGCCAGCCGCGCCCGGAGCGCATACAAAGAATCTGCTTTTGCGCGACAAGAAGGGGCGCAATCATTTCCTGGTCGTAGTTGGCTATGAAAAGGCGGTGGATATCAAGGCGCTGTCCAGGCTGCTTGGCGTGTCAAATCTCAGCTTTGCCTCGCCGCAGCGGCTGATGAAATATCTCGGCGTCGAGCCCGGTGCAGTCAGCCTGCTGGCTATCATCAACGATACAGAGAGCGCCGTTGAAGTGATTCTGGACCGGTCTTTGTGGCGGGCAGAGATGTTGCGTTGTCATCCGCTGGTCAATACCAGCACGCTATCCATTGCCCGCCGGGACATAGAACGAATGTTGGAGATTACCGGGCACAGATATCAGGTGGTTCAGGCGCCGGAGGTTGGTGTGGAATGAAATTGGATACATCTGGATAAGGTGCATTTCTAATTGGTTTTCTCGCTCTTTGTCGACATTCCTCGGCCGTTGAATATTTACTCCAATCCGTAGACATCCCTTTCTGTTTACCTTCGCCTCTTTCTCGAAATAGACCGGGCATGACAAGATTAGACCAGGTTAGTTCTGATGATCCTTTGTCGGCTGTCGACTGATAGAAAAAAAATTATTGTGCTCTTGGTGAAGTCAGAGGTTCTTTTCAGATTTAACGACCTTATCAAAACACAAGTTCTGTGGGGAGATTCTATGCAGGCAGATTTGAAAACTATATAACAAATACAAAAACTAATGTCAAGCCATTAGTGATAGCTGGTGAATTAGTCAGATAAGTTGACCGCGGACCTGGCTTGAGACAAATGTTTTTCATGCTTGTCGAACACACCCCTGAAAAATGACCGCATCTTAGCCATGATCTGTTTTGCCAGGCTTTCGGTCTGTTCGATGCGCTCTTCAAGTGAGGCGTTGGCCATCTGCTCTGAATTGCGTATGCGGCGTTCGGCCACAACTCTGCTGATGAGTTCGGCGATTTCCGGACGTTTGCTCAGCAGGCCGTTCATGCTGTCTTTGGTGATTTCGTGCGCCACTACATCGGTCATCGCCACCAGAGTTGCGCCACG
>CAZVSL010000388.1:0-6234 GCA_964629935.1 uncultured Calditrichaceae bacterium
TGTTTGCACTCTTGTTGCGTCCCGGCTTCAAGCGTACTCAGCGAAACGTGAACCCAACCCCGGCGCTGGCTACCGGATAGTCTGCAAGCGCATAGGCCAAATAGAGGCGCAGCAACGGCAGCTCCAATTGCACCCCGGCGCTGGCGCGCACGGAATTGCTGCCATCAAAAGACAAAGAAACAGGATCTTCGAGGTCGCGAATGACCTGTTGGCCAAAATTTGGGTCGGCAGGGTCTGTTTCAATGACAGTTACGGGAAACGTACCCTCCAGTTTGACATCGACGGTGGAGGATTCGATGCCGAGCCCGCCAAACAGTGTGAACAGGGCAATCTTCTTTGATACCAAAATACTGGCGGTAAACGAAGCGGCCTCGAGATCGATTTCCTGATTGTTATACGAAGCACCGCTGCGCGGCAGGTCGGGATCGGTTGGCTCTATTTGCAGGTCTGCCTCAGCCTGGAACTTTGTGATGCCCGCTGCCACGGCCAAATCAACTGGCAGAGGCACGGCGATCCACTGGTTGAGCTCGTGCTTTACGCCAAAGCCAGCCATCCTGACGCTGCCCAAATCATCGCTGATGTTGACCTCGGGGAAATAGCGCACCGTGACATCGGTGTTGCCAAAGATGCCCACGGACGCCTGGATCATCGGCGAAGGCACATAGTTGAAGCCAACGCCGCGCGGCAGTCTGATCTGCTCGATGACTTCGTCCTGCCCCGTGACCGGGTTTGCCAGCACGATGTCCAGCAGCGGTCCGTCTTGCTCATCACCGATGACGGTGGGCGTGCGCGAGGTTTGTCCCGGGGCCAGACGGAAGTTTTGCAGGGCAAGAGCTGAGACATCGAACGTTTCATCTTCTTCCGGAGCGATGGCGGCGTTGCCGGAAACGGTGAGGTCGAAGCCGAGAAATCCATGCGTGCGTGCGCTCGTAGCCCAACTGCTGTTCAAATCGGCGCCAAAGCCATTGCCAAATGGCGTCAGGTATGCTTCCAGCAACAAATTTGCATCTTCGACGCCGCCGCGCAGCAACGCATCGACGTTATCGATTTGACTTTGCACGGTACCGGCGGTGAACAACACAATGATTGTAACAATAGCTGTCTTGACGAAACGGAACATGGTAACCTCCTTGATACGATAGTAATGCGTGCCAATCTAGTCTGTGCCAAAGAGACCGTGCGATGCAGAGCGTAGTGAATCGCAAAGATACCCGCGCGGGCGTTAATCAGTCGTCAACTCGTTACATGGAATGCCCGGGCGAACGATCACTTTTTCAAAACGCTTGAGCGTGACGGTTCCGGGTTTTGCGTCTCTGGGTTTGCTCACGTCCTGCGCCCGGCAGTAGTGCACCGGCACTTTGCCCCCGTGGCGCAACTTCGAAAACCAGGCAGCCAGTGCGGCAGCCTCTCGCAGGCTCGTTTTGTCGGGTCTGATTCCCTGCTCACCACAGCGCAACACCACGTGACTGCCTGGCGCGCCGCTGACATGTAGCCATACGTCGTTTGCGTGCGCCACGCGCAACGTCAGCTCGTCGTTGCTCAGATCATCCTGGCCGACGAGAATCTCCTGGCCAGAGCTGGACTGGAATTTCTTCAGTTTCAAATTGCCGTGATTTCTCAGAACTTCGATCTAGACGATTTCATATAGTCCGGCAATCTAATGATATTGTTCCTTAGAGTCAATCGATTTTGGGGTGTGCGAAGCAAGGCGCTCTTGCAACGAGCTTTCTGCTCATGGGGTTGATCTGACGGGTCGGAATCGTCCCGGGTTTTGAGGTGCAATTCGTGGGGGCCCAGAATGTTTGCCATATTTCTTGCCAGCACTGAGCTAACCCGACTTATGCAGAATTCGCTTCGCGTAAGGAAAATCTCCCTTCAACAACAGCGGAGCAGGCAGGGTAACTGAAAAATTCACACATCAAACGTTATTTCGCTAAAGCCACGCTTGTTTAGGCCTTGCCACAAGATTAAGCGAGGATTGTGAAATTTTTCGGGCTAAAATAACAGGAAAACGTCACCTCAAAAACCGCCGAACTCGTCATCGTCCAGAGCGATGGCGTTCTGGTCTTCAACCACCGTTACCGTCTCATTTATCTGCGCTTGTCTGGCCAGCAATTTTTCTTGCTTGTGTTTCAGGCGAAACTTCTTGAGCGTGTGTTGCAGTTGCTGGGCCTGGCTTGAGAGCTGTTCTGCCGCTGCTGCGCTCTGTTCTGCGCTCGCCGTATTTGCCTGTGTCACCTGATCGATCTGTGTCAAACCGGTGGTCACTTGCTCCACGCCTATCGCCTGCTCCTTTGAGGCGCTGGCGATTTCGCCCACGAGGTCGGAGGCTTTGGTGACGCCAACCACGATCTGCTCTAAAGCTTTGGCTGTGGCGTTAGCGATGCGGGCGCCGTTGTCAACGCTGGCAACGGAATTTTCGATGAGCTCTGTGGTTTCGCGTGCTGCTTTGGCGCTGCGCTGGGCCAGATTGCGCACTTCTTCAGCCACGACAGCGAAGCCTTTGCCGTGGATGCCGGCGCGTGCTGCTTCCACAGCAGCATTCAACGCCAACAGGTTCGTCTGAAATGCAATTTCATCGATGGATTTGATGATTTTCGAAATCTCTGCTGAGGATTTGTTGATATCTTCCATCGCCCTGAGCATCTGCTTCATCTGGTTGTTGCCTTCTTCCGCATCGTTGCACGCGGTGCTCGTGAGTTGATTGGCCTGGCTGGCGTTGTCAGCATTATGGTTGGTTTGCGACCCGATTTCGTTCATAGAGGCTGTGATTTCTTCAAGCGCGCTGGCCTGCTTTGTGGCCCCGTGCGACAGCGATTGGCTGGAATCGGAAACCTGGCTGGAGCCAGTGGTTACCTGCTCAGCCGCTATCCGCACCTGGCCAAGAATGTTGCTCAGAGAGCTGACTGTTTGATCCAAAGCTTGCTTGATCTTGCTGAAGTCTTCGCGCGTCTCCCGGGTGTACTCATCAGCTTCAGTGAGATCAAAGGCGACGGTTAAGTCTCCCTGAGCTACTCTTGCCATGGTACTGGCCAGCCGTTCCACTTGCTGGCGACTGTATTCGGTCACTTTGGCGATTTTCGTAATATCCTGCACGACTTCTATGTGACCGATCTTTTCTCCCTTTGAATTCAGGATGAACGACGTGTCCACCTGGAAATTCTTGTCGAACTGGTCGAAGAAAGTCGTCGGTCTCTTGCGGCGCAAGCTGGCGATACCGCAATCTTCGGTGTTACAGATTTGCGCGCCCCAATGACTGCAATGCTTGCCAAAAATTTCCTTGCGGCTGGTTTTCAGAAGATTTTCCACGGGACGGTTGACAAAAGTCCAGTTCATGTCCAGGTCGGTGACGGAAAGCGGAAACGGAATCGAATCGAGAATGGACTCATACCAGAACATCTTTTCCACCACGACATCCAAAGTATTGTTAATGCCTTCGATGATGTTCCGATACTCGCCGTTGAGGGTTGCAGCATCGCCGCGCACATCGAAGCTTTCCGCTTGCGCCGCCGCCAGCAACTTTTTGGTTTCAGCCACCAGTGCAGCGATAGATTGCTGCATTTTGACCATAGCCTTGCCGAGCGAATCCTGTTCCGAGGCCACGGAGACGGTCACACTCAGGTTGCCGTCGGCGATCTCCTGCGCAACGTTTTCCCTGGCCTTGAGCATGGAGGCCATGTTATCGATGGCGTCCATCAACTGACCGATCTCGTCAGATGACGTTGCCGTTAGCGCAACCGATAAGTCACCGGCAGCAAGTTGATCAGCAGCGGAGACAACTTGCTGAATGGGCCGGGTGATAACACGAGACACCAGCAAAGCCAGAACCATGACCAGAGCCAGAGCAGCGATAGTAGCCAACATAAGCGAATTGCGCAGGCCTGCCATTTCCGCCTCCACGTCATCGACATAGACGCCGCTGCCGATAACCCAGCCCCAGGGCTGATACAATTTCACGAAAGAGACTTTTGAAACCGGTTTATCGGACCCGGGCCTGGGCCACATGTAGCTGACCGTGCCGCCTTCTTCTGCGGCCTGTACCATCTCGACAAATTCAACGAAGATCCTCTTACCGTTGGGATCCTGGTAATCCTGCATATCCTGGCCATTGAGATCGTGATTTATTGGGTGCATGACCATGCGGCACGCAAGATCGTTGATCCAAACATAATTCGTGCCGTCATAACGCACGGATTCAATGCCTTCCAATGCGAGCAGCTTCGCATCGTCTACGGACAGCTCACCCGAGTTGACGCGCTTTTCGTAACCCTGCACTTGAAAGTAAACGGCTTCGACAACATTCCGGATGCCGGTGGACTTTTCTTGCAGGAGCTGATTTTCAATTTTCGGAAACAGATAAAACAGAATGCCGGAAAGGATGAGCACCATCATTGCCAACGAGATGCTCATGATCTTCCACATGATTCCCCAATTCCTGAAAGATTTCAGCTTCACTTTCATTGCGGTTCTCCTGCAAATAGTGTTTGCCTGCTGCGCCCAGAATCCAAAAGGTCACGCGCAATACTGCGGTTAAGTCAACGTCGCGCTCCTCGTTTCTAATTCGTCATTTGCGGTTGGAACTTTAACGCGGCTCTATGTCGTTTTTGTGTGGGTAAATTCCAAACGTGCCAGTTTGTGAATAGTTCAGGTTAGTAAGAAGTTATGATTAGCAGGAGCGAATGTTATTCGCCCCTGCTTTGTGAAGTTTGGCAGCGTTGCAGGATTGCGCCTTTGTTCAAGACAAGATTAAGTTTGCAGCGCTGTATGTCATGCCTATTTGAGCAAAGTCATCTTGCGCAAGCCGGTAAAGGCGCCGGCGTCGATACGGAACAGATAGACACCGCTTGCAAGCGATGAACCATCAAACGAAATCGTGTGAGCGCCTTGCTGCATGACCTGGCGGTCGATTGGGGTTGCCACAAGCTGACCGAGCAAGTTGTAGATGCGCAGCGAGACTTCCACGGTTTGCGGCAACGTGAATGCGATGTGCGTTCCCGGATTGAACGGGTTTGGATAGTTTTGTGCCAGACTGAAAACCATCGGCGCATTTTCCGTTCCGCCGCCGACATTGACGATCACGGGGTCGACATAGCCGCCGCCGTAAGCGCCCATGTCATTCCTGAGCGTGCCCAGCGCTGGCCACCAGGCTGAGCCTGAATTGTTGGGATCCTCGACATCATTGCACTCTTCTGCAGGATCGCCGGCGTCGATACAAGGGGAGCCGGACTGCAGCGTATAGTCGCAAGCAGCCGCATCTGTGAACAACGGCGCGGCTACGATGTTGCCATCGCGCCAATCCACGACCCCCTGCACGTCGCCATGGCCAAGCCACTCCGTCAGGGTGGTGTCGATATCACAGTAGTCCAGGACGAGAGTATCGGCGCCCGTGATACCGTGGTTATCGTTGCCCATATCGATGACTTTGCCGTTGAAGTCAGCGTAGTTATGCCAGATAATGCAGTTCTTCAGTTGTACATAGCTTTCCATGTGCATTGCCAGGGCGCCCCCCATCTTGCCGGTCTGGTTATTGGCGAAGGTGACATTTTCAAAAACCACACGGTGGCCGCTGCCTTCAGAAAAGCCGCCGCTAACGGTTACGCCGCCACCCATTGAGGTAGAGCGATTATCACAGATGAGGGTGTTGGACACTTTGACCAGCATCGGGCCCATTCCGGCATCCTTGCCAGCAATATAGATGCCACCGCCGTTGAAGGCAAAGTTGTGACTAATCCGGCAATGACTGATGACGACATTGGAACTGCTGATGGTTAGAGCGCCGCCCGTATTCTGTGGATGGGCTCCGTCTCCCCGGCCACCGGTAAGCACACAATAGACCAGGCTATCGGGCTTTTCACCGCCAGCGATATCGAGGCCATACCAGCCAATCGAGGTATCTGCAGCACAGAAGCGGATACTGTCCTCTTTGGTCCCAACGGCCTGAAACTCAGCGCCGCCTTCTTTAGACAGTTTGAACTTTCCCATAAAAATAACCTCGACACCCGGTTCAATGCGCAAACCGCCAGGCCACTCTACAGAGATGTCGCCGCAAATATAGTACGGCGAGTTTTCCCTGGTCCAAACTCCGCTAACGGGGCCGCCTTTCACTGCTGTGCCATTGGCAGGCACGCCGATGCAGGCAAAATCAACGGCAGCAAAAAAGTCTTCAGAGGCAGCGACCTTGAAGAGAGCGTTGCCGGAAAAGACACCCTGGGTATCCGCGCGGCATCTGACATA
>CAZVSL010000389.1:0-6219 GCA_964629935.1 uncultured Calditrichaceae bacterium
GCAATTCTCTTCATATTCGCTCCAGCACATACTCACATTTCAAACCGGCCGCGCCACTCTTTCTTTACTTTTTTGCGTTCAGAAAGGAGCAACTCGAGAACCAAAAACACAATGGCGAAAGCAAGTACATATTGAAACCGCTCCTCGTACTGTGCAAATTTCATGGACGCGAGCTCCTTTTTCTCCATGCCAGAGATTTCCTCGTAAATCTGCTCCAAACGAGTCTCTCCGGTAACGGAGCGATAGTACTTACCTCCGGTTGTGAGGGCGATCTTTTCAAGCGTAATTTGATCAAGCTTAGTCAAAATCACCTCACCGTTGCGGTCCTTTTTGAACTCTTTGTTGCCAAACCGGTCATAGATGGGAATTGGCACGCCTTGCGGAGAACCAATGCCAACGGTATAGATGACGGCGCCTTCGCGGTCCGCTGCTTCTGCAACCTTCATCACATCCTCACCGTGGTCTTCTCCGTCAGTTATAAGAACGAGCACCTTATGCTTTCGTTCCTTTGTTTCAAAACTTTTGAGGGCAGTGGTGATGGCATCGCCGATGTTGGTGCCGGGATCAGGAACGAGGTCCGGATGCATGATGTCCAGAAAAGTTTTGGCGGCGCCGTAATCCAGCGTTAGCGGACACTGCACGAAGGCATCGCCGGCAAAGGCAATCAGCCCGATACGGTCGCCACGCAACATGTCGATGAATCGGGAAATCTCATGCTTGGCTTTCTCCAGCCTATTCGGCTTGATGTCTTCGGCTAACATCGAAGCCGACACATCGAGAGCCACAAAGACATCCACACCTTCCCGTTTTACTTCCTCAAGCCGTGTTCCAATTTGGGGCCGGGCAAGGGCCAGGACGATAAACGTCAGGCTCAGCACTATGAGAAGCGCTTTTGTCACCTGCCGTTTTCGACTGACAGATGCGCTGAGCTTGCTGACGAGTTCCAGATTTCCAAATTTCTGCATGGCCTTCTTCTTCCATCTGAACACCATGTAATAAAACAAAACAGCCAGCGGAATAAGCCAGAACAGCCAAAGCAGATCACTATTTGCAAATCTCAACATGACTACGGTATCTTGCGAAACTTTGTGTTTACGAGTGTGACTTCGAGCACGATTGCGCCCAACGCAAAAATCAATAGCGAAGCAAACAATTCCTTATAACGTGTAAACTGTTTGACCTCGATCTTGGTTTTTTCGAGCTGGTCTATCTCTCTAAAAATGTTATCCAGCGTTTCTTTGTCGGTGGCGCGATAGTAGACGGCGTTTGTTATCTCGGCAATCTGTTTCAGGGTGGCTTCATCGATGCGCACGGGCACACGCACGTAGCGGGTTCCGAATATCGGGTCGTCGACTGGCCGCAGGGCCGTGCCCCGCGTTCCCATACCAATGGTGTAGATGCGAATGTTGAAGGCCTCGGCCACTTTGGCGGCTGTCACCGGGTCAAGCTGGCCACGGTTGTTTTCGCCATCTGTCAGCAGGATGACGATCTTGCTTTTCGCCTTGCTGTCTCTGAGACGATTGGCTGCATTCGCAATCGCCATACCGATGGCAGTCCCGTCCTCAATCATGCCGATATCCACTTCATCGAGAAAGTTGAGCAGAATGCCGTAATCTAACGTTAGTGGGCATTGGGTAAAGCTTTTTGCTGCAAACACCACCATACCGATGCGATCATTTTTACGACCTTTGATGAAATCCGCCGCCACCACCTTTGCAGCCTCAAGTCGGTTGTTTGGTTTGAAATCCTCCGCGCGCATACTGCTTGAAATATCCAGGGCGATGATAATATCCACGCCTTCGGTCAATATCTCATCCTCTGTATGGCTTGATTGTGGTCTGGCGACACAGACGATGAGAAGGGACAGCGCCAGAATTCGTAAGATGAATCCAAGATGCCGGTATTTCCGTCTTCTCGACACCCTCTCTACCACCTTCACCAGATTCAAATTCGAATAACGCAGCGTGGCGGCGCCTTTCCCTCCGCGCCTGAAATACCAGAATATCAGTATGGGTACAATCGCGAGAAAAAACAGAAATTCGGGATTAGCGAATGTCATGATTTTACTTCCTCTGCCTCACTGACGGTTTGTCGCTGTTCGATTTCTGCATCTGGCGTTGCGGCGTCCTCCCCATTCTTCACACGTCTGTCTTCGTCCAGCTCGTCGTAGATTAGTTTTGTGCGCTGTACGAGTTCATACGCCATGTCGAACGCCCTTGCATGGGTCTTTTCATCCGGTTCATGCCTGGCAAATTTGACCAGGTCGCATATTTCCAGGAATTCTTGGATCAGCTCGATATTCTCTGGTTCCACTTCCCCGGTCTTCAAGTCCTGAATCAGCTCAGATGTGGTCATTTCGATGGCAACGATAAAATAACGTCCTTCAATATAGCGCCGGATGATGTCAGATAGGTGTGTGTAATACTCCTTGAATTTGCCTTCTGTGAGCAGGGTTGAGCGCTTCAAATCGTCAAGCTCTTCAAGCGCTATCTCGTGCGCCGGCCGCGGCGGTTCGACTTTTTGGGGCAGAATGCCTTTACCGGCGCGTCTCCGGCGCCATATATAGATGGAGATAGCAAGCAAAATCAGAAAGGCAACGATAACGCTGGTCCAGATGATGAGCTCACGATAGTCAGCAGGGAAATCAAGCGGGCCTTTGATATCGCGAATGTCGCCCGACTCACTGGGCTTCATGCTCTCCACCACAACGTCGAAACTTTGGGTCTGCAAGGCCTGCCTGACAGAATCGCCAGGCAAGGTGTAATGAAATACCAGAGGTGGAATCTGGAACTCGCCGACATCGAAGGTTGAAATGATATAGTCTACCCGCTCGATGATCTCGCCGTCCTGTTCGAAAGGCTCGTGGACTGTATAATCCCGAATCTCAAACGTGCCCAGGTTTTCCGCCAACTCCGGTTTCACGACCTCAACTTCCGGATCATGCGTCACTTCAACAGTGTAGGTTATAAGATCACCAATTGTGATGGTGCTCTTGTCCACTCTTGAATCGATAGAAATCGATGGCTGGCGCGATGCTGCTGCGCCACTGACCAGACACATCAGAATCAGAAAACATCGCACTTGTCTCATTTTTTTCGTCATCATATAGCTATTTCAGCTTGTCTTCGTAGATTTCCACTGCTTCGGCGCGCATCATGCGCTGTACCAGCTCGTCGTACGCCTCCTTTTGCTTCTGTTGAATCAGCGCCTGCATCACCTGCGTCCTGACCTCGGAAAGCGGCTTCACGCCGATTACATTGCCCTCTTCATCCTTTTCGGCATAGCGATCTTTGTGCGCCTTGTAATAAAGCTCGATATCAGATTCCGTCACATTTACTTGCTGCGAGATTTGTTCCTCCAGCAGCTTCTGCACCATGAGATTCTTCTTTGCCTGAAACGCGCCTTCGATGACTTCCTTATCTTTATCCAGCCCTTTTCGCTTTGCTGTGTTGTAGAACAGCTCCGTGGCAATGTATTGCTTCAGGAAATCGATCTTTTTGCTTCGGTCTGACAATTGCGATTTAACGTAAGGCGGCAGTTGTGATATCTCATGCTCGAGATCGCCCGTGGTTATCTCGCGTCTTCCGATTTTGGCTATGACCTCCCCGGGACGCCTGGATCTTGCCTGCGATGGATCGAGCATCGCAGATTCCTCCAAAGCCTGCTGTGCATCTGCTGAGCGCTCCAGTCTCTCGAGGCAGGCAACGATTTTTTTGTTGATTTCATCCAGGACTTCGCTTTCGGGATAGAGGTTTTTCACCTTCAGGTAGTACGCCAGCGCATTCTCGTAATCGTGAACACGCTCAAAGTAAATATTTCCAATGGTGTAGTTTATGTTGGCAGCCTCCGAGGCGGGCGGCGCATAGTTTTCAAGATAATTGTTGTACTGTTCAACAGCATGATCGTAAAGCTGGTTGTTGTAAAAAGAGCTCGCCAAATCGCGAATTTGCTCGCCTGTAAACTTCTGTTCTTGCGAAGCCTGCTGACAACTCAAAAGTCCAAGGCAAACAACGGCAACCAGCAAATATCTTATATTATCCATTTTCTCTTCCTCAGGATATGCTAATGAAAGCGTTTGGCCCGCATTCGAAAGAACCGGATCAGGGGCTCAACATAAGAAACATCTGTGCGAATGTCGATAGTATCGACATTCATAGAACGCAGCATCTTGTCACGCTGCTCCTTGCTCTTTGAGCTTTCTGCACTAAACAAATTTCTCGTGGTCGCGTCGGCTGTATCCAGCAACGTCACCTCACCGGTTTCGGCATCCTCCAGCTCTACGAGACCGATGTCCGGCAATTCCATCTCACGCGGATCCGTGATGGTAATTGCCACCAGATCGTGACGTTTGTTGGCGATCTGCAGCGGTTTTTGATAATCCTCTGAAATAAAATCCGAAACCAGAAATACAACAGAACGTCGATGAATCACCCGGCTCAAGTACTCGAGCGCCATCGAAATGTTGGTGGCCTTACCCGTTGGTTTGTGATAGAGCAGCTCACGCAGAACGCGCAGGACGTGCATTTTCCCTTTCTTGGGCGGCACGAACTTCTCAATCCGGTCGGTGAAGATAATGAGACCGACCTTATCGTTATTTTTTATGGCTGAGAAAGCCAGAAGGGCGCAGATTTCAATGGCAATCTCTCCCTTCATGCGCTCGTAGGTTCCGAAATTTCCGGAAGAACTGACATCAACGACCAGCATGACTGTCAGTTCGCGCTCCTCCTCGAACACTTTGACATAGGTGTGTCCCATGCGCGCCGAGACATTCCAATCGATGGTACGGATATCATCGCCAACCTGATATTCACGCACTTCGGCAAACTCCATTCCCCGGCCCTTGAAGACAGAATGGTATTCGCCGGAAAAGACATCGTTGACGAGACCGCGGGTTTGTATTTCGATTCGTTTGACTTTGCGAAGGATTTCTTTTGGAATCATCAGGGCACTTCGATCTTGTTCAATACCTTTCGAACCACATCCTCGGAGGACAGCTCCTCTGCCTCTGCTTCATAGGTCACAATAATGCGATGCCGCAGCACATCCATGCCAATAGAGCGGATATCCTCAGGGGTGACATAACCACGCCGGCGCAGGAACGCATGCGCTTTGGCAGCCTGATAGAGATATATCGAAGCGCGTGGCGAGGCGCCAAACGCGATCAGATCCTGCAGATCATCCAGCCCATACTCTCCGGGCTTGCGGGTTGCAAACACAATATCGATGATGTAGCGCTCGACCTTTTCGTCAATATAAACTTCGTTGACGGTCGAGCGTGCAGAAACAATATCCTCAGGCGTCACCACCGCGTTTATGCTCGGCATCTTGCCGCCTGCCATGCGCCGCATAATTTCGAGCTCCTCTTCCTTGTTGGGATAGCCGACAGAAAGCTTGAGCATAAAGCGGTCAACCTGCGCCTCGGGTAGCGGGTAGGTGCCTTCCTGCTCGATGGGATTTTGTGTAGCGAGCACCAGAAACGGATCGTCGAGCGGAAACGTGTGTTCGCCGATGGTTACCTGCCTTTCCATCATGGCTTCAAGCAGCGCAGATTGCACCTTGGCTGGCGAACGATTGATCTCGTCAGCCAGGACCATGTTTGAAAAAATCGGTCCCTTCTTGGTTGTGAACTCACCTTTTTTCTGATCGTAGATCAGCGTGCCGAGCAGGTCTGCCGGCAAAAGGTCCGGGGTAAACTGGATGCGTTGAAATTTCGTTTGAATCGTGTTGGACAGCGTTTTGACCGCCATTGTCTTTGCAAGACCTGGTACGCCTTCCAGCAGCACATGGCCGTTTGCCAGCAAACCGATAAGCAAACGTTCCACCATGTATCTCTGGCCAACAATTACATTTGAAACTTCACTTGTGATCTTCTCGATAAACTCGCTTTCTTTCTTGATCTTTTCGTTAATGGCCTGGATGTCAACTGCCATCTACCCTCCGTCGTTGTTTGTCGTGTTTATGATTTGTTGCCAGCAGCTTCCTGCATTGAAGGAGACTGCTCTGTGGCTGGTTTGTTTCGTTGCAGAATGTCTTCTGTCAGGGTGACCGCCCGCTCCAGCACCGAACGGTCTACCTGCTTGCCGGAAAACCTGGCAACATCTGCTGAATTCAGAATCTCTTCTACCTGGCGAATCATTTTGTCATCCACCTCTTGCCGCCTCAACTCATCACAAATTTCGTGCGTGGCCAGCCCGGTCGCGCTCATCCCATATTTCTGAG
>CAZVSL010000390.1:0-6216 GCA_964629935.1 uncultured Calditrichaceae bacterium
GTTTGTTGAAACTTTACTACAAGATTGAGCGAAGTTTGTGAATTTTTCAGGTTAGCAGGTGAACATTTCGAGTGAACTGTTGCACTATTTTTTCATTTCCAGTTTTTTTGGTTGAAAGTGTGGCGGGAAGCTCTATTCTTATAACTCTGAATTATTCACAACTGCCACCTTACATTCTTGTGAAATTCAAAATTTTGACAGTCGGCAAGACCCGCGCTAAACACTGGCTTGCGCCAGAGGCGGAATTCATGCAGCGTATCGGGCGCTACACGGCTATCCGTGAGGCATTTGTCAAAGAGGCGGACCAGTCGCTCAAGAACGAGCCTCTGATAAAGGAGACCGAGGCGAAGTCACTGCGGGAGAAAATGAATGCTGACGAGGTCGTGATCGCCCTCGACCGGCGCGGCAAACAGGTTACATCCAGAGCTTTGGCGCGCCAGTTCGAAGACTGGGCGTTGCACGGCAACAACAAAGTCACGTTTGTTATCGGAGGTCCGCTCGGTCTGGCGCCCGGGATTCTGGAGCGTGCGAATTGGGTGCTGTCTCTTTCGCGCATGACCTTCCCGCACGAATTAGCCAAGGTTGTTCTGTTGGAGCAAATCTATCGGGCGTTGACTATCATGCGGGGGGAAAAGTATCACAAGTAAAGCGGGCATAATAGTCTCAGCCACAAAATAAATCTGTGGCTCCGAAGGGATCGGCGTAAAAATCACTCGGCATCCGATATGGTGCCAGGCTTAATCAAAACAGCCAATTCAGTGCTCTCTAACTATGAAGGGATAAAAGCATGACTTTTAAATATCCAATTGCAAGCTTGCCGGAGCTCAAGTCACGCTATATCAAATCCGAAAATCTGTTTCGCAGAGGCTTGCACCTGCTCGAAACCGATATGTGTACGCTCACCTCCGGTGATGGCAGCAGTTTTTCCTTAATCGTGGAGGACCGTTTTGATGATTTTCGAGTCGATGTCAGGAACGACGAAACCGGCGTGAGCTATGACTGCCCCTGCCATTCGCAAGCGGATTGCTGTGCGCACGTGGCGGCTGCTTTGCTTACGCTCCACAATCTCTATCAGGAAGCAGAGAGAAGCTCACACGCACCAGGCAAGGCGTATACACGCAAGGAAATGGTCAGGCGCGTCTTGCAGGAACGGCTCGAACGCGCGGCGAAGGAAGATTTTCGCATCGATTTTGGCGATAATATCCATGGTGTGCACAGCATCAGAACACAATCGGGACGGATTTATGAGATCACGATCCGTGATTTCAAGGAAAACAACGGCTATTGCTCCTGCCCGGATTTCAAGACCAACAAACTGGGAACGTGCAAACACCTGATCCATGCGGCCCGGGAAATCGAAAAGAAATATAACATCGGCAAGACAACGAAGCTGCAACCCTACCCTTTCATAGAGGTCTTTTGCGATCCGCATTTTGATTATCATATCACCTACTATCACCAGCGGGAATTGCCGCCGGATATCGACAAGTTGATGCAGACACATTTCAAGGATCAATATGTCTTGCCTGAGGCGTACAAATCATTCTCAGAATTCATCTCTGCAGCCCAGAGTTACAAATCTGTCATCATCCGCCCGGAAGTCACAGAGAAGCTGGAGAAGCATTTCGAAAAAGAGATGTTACGAAATCTCGCCGCCCAAATTACGCCGGATTTTAGTCGCATAAGAGCAAAGCTGTTTGATTATCAGAAGAAGGGCGTCCTTTTTTCTCTGTTTAAATCGGGCAACATCATCGCCGACGAAATGGGTCTGGGCAAGACTCTGCAAGCCATCGCGGTGGCCGTTCTGAAAAAAGACATCTACAATTTGAAGCGGACGCTGGTGATCTGCCCGGCCTCCCTGAAGTATCAGTGGCAGCGCGAAATCGAACGCTTTTCGCATGAGAAAGCTGTCATTGTGGAAGGGCTACGCGATGATCGTCGCGAGATTTACCGCATCGCCAATGAGTACTTTCTGATCGCCAACTATGAAGCAGTGCTGCGCGACGTCACCACGATCATCAAGCACCCACCCGATATGATCATTCTGGACGAGGCCCAGCGTATCAAGAACTATGACACCAAGACTTCCCATGCTGTCAAATCCATCCCCAGGAAACATGCATTGGTGATTTCAGGCACGCCGCTGGAAAACCGGCTCCTTGACCTTTACTCGATCATGAATTTCATCGACCCGGAAGTCCTGTCGCCGCAGTGGGAATTCTCTATGAATCACTGTTACTTCGACCCGGAGAAAAAGAACAAAATTACCGGCTACTACAACCTGCAGCAACTGAAAGACAGGCTATCGGAATACATTATCCGCCGGGAAAAATCAGAAGTGATGCAAGAGTTGCCGCAGGTACAGGAGATGACAGTTCCGGTAGAACTGCATGAGGCGCAGGCAGAAATCCATGCCGGCCTGGCCAAATCTCTGGCTCCTATTCTGGCAAAAAAATACAAGACCTTCTTTGACATGCAGCGCATCCAACAGATATTGACAAACATGCGCATGGTTTGCGACTCTACTTATCTTTATGACAAGCAAACCAATTATTCACCCAAATTGGATGAACTGCAGGAAATCCTGCTGGAGAAGCTGGACATCGTTGGCGCCAGGAAGAAGGTACTGATCTTTTCCGAATGGAAGACCATGTTGCAGATCATCAGCAAGCGGTTGAGTCATCACGGCATCAATCACGTCATCCTGAGCGGTGAGGTTCCGGTGTCAAAGCGAGGCAAGTTGATAGAAGAATTCGCCCAAAACCCGGACAGCCTGGTCTTTCTGTCCACCGAAGCCGGAGGCACGGGACTCAATCTGCAATTCGCAGATACCGTTATCAATTTTGACTTGCCCTGGAATCCGGCGAAGAAAAATCAGCGCATCGGCCGGGTCAATCGCATTGGTCAGGAGAGCCCCTCGATCACAGCCATCAATCTCGTGGCCCTGGACAGCATCGAGTCGCGCATTGCCGACGGCATCGTGCTGAAAGAATCGTTGTTTGACGCCGTTCTAAAGGAGGCTGACCAAACAGATGAAGTCGATTTCGCCGCCAAAGGCCGCGCCACTTTTGTCGACCAAATCCAGAAACTTATCCTGCCGGACAGACCGGGCGTTGCAACGAGTGACGAAGTCGCGGCGGAAGACGACAGCGAAGCCGAACCAACCCTGCCCGATATGGCAGAAGACGAAGAAAGTCTGACGTCTGAGCCGGCGACCGCAGACAAGCAAACCGATCTTTTGTTGGAGGAGACGGAAAAGCAACCACCTACACCGGCATCAACCGAGATCGAAAGCGCCCTGAATCATGGTATGCAATTCTTGAACGGCGTCTTTAAAATGGCCACCGGCAAAGAACTGCTCACCGAAGAACAGAGCATCTCCGTGGACAAGGAAACCGGCGAGGTGGTGATGAAATTCAAGCTTCCGGGGTATTAGACTGAATACAATAGCTTGCAATTGACACTAAGAGTCCGGCACTTCTTAAGTTCCCTGGAATACAGGTTTTCGGCTCCCGGAGTTAATCCGACTCGTCGGATTAACCCCGGGCTTTGTTGTGTAACCGCTTCGCGGTAACGGGGAGAGTTCCAGAAACCGAATTACTATTAAGGTTTAGAAAAACGAAAATAAGGTCTGCACAAATTGAACGGATTTTAAATGGCTGAAGGTCACGTTATAGAATGGCGGGTTTGGAATTTACCCACACAAGATGACATAGAGCCATTTTAAATTCCTTAGTCAAATATTTTTTCGGTTTAAATTATATCTTCCACGGTTATCACCACATTTCCCTTTTTATGTCCTTTATCAACGTAACGATGCGCCTCTGCCATCTGTTCTAAGGTATACTTTCTGTCGATAACAGGTTTTAGTTTTTCTTCTTCAATGAGTTCTTTAACGAAATTCAAATCTTCTTTAGTGAAGACGGCCACCCCAGCCACCGCTTTTTTACTTCCGGTTACTGAAGTGCACAGCACCTGAAGCCACTGCGGTGCCCCGGCCACAGCCATAAGAAATCGTCCTTTGGGCTTAAGGGCAGCCTTGCAATTAGAAAATGTGATCTTGCCGACTGTATCGAAAATGATGTCATACGTTACACCTTGACGGGTGAAATTCTCCTTAGTATAATCAATTACGGTATCGGCGCCCAAGGCTTTTACCCATTCTACGTTTGAGGTACTGCATACGCCGGTAATTTCCGCCCCGAAATATTTGCCGAGCTGAACCGCATAAGTGCCCAGGCAACCTGAAGCACCATTTACAAGAATACGTTGCCCGCTTTGAATTTTCCCGAGGTCCCTTAGATAAATCAATGAAGATAGTGCCCCAAAAGGAACGGCAGCAGCTTCCTCATGGGTTAAATTAGAAGGTTTCAATGTTATCGCTTTTTCTTCAGCAATCGTAAGGTATTCAGCATACGAACCCGACCCTCCCGAACCAAAGACCTTGTCGTCTTTTTTGAATTGGGTAACCGCGCTGCCAACCGATTCGATTTTCCCGGCGAAATCGATACCCATTATCGGATTTCTTGGTTTTCCCCACCCCATAGCTAATCGCAACGGTAAACCGAATCCGGCAGGCACATTCAGGCCTCGCATCCTTATGTCTCCCGTAGTTACAGCCGTGGCGTATATTTTTATCAGTATTTCATCATCCTTTGGAACCGGTTTTTCTACTTCCTTAGGTTGAAGTACATCTGGGGGGCCGTATTTAGTACAAGCAATTGCTTTCATTGAAGGTATTTTTATATGTAATTTGCGGTCAGATATAAGTTGATTCAGATCTAACATCCGGCTGATTAAACAAGTCAGAACCCCGGTCTTAGAGATGATCATGACTACGTGGAGTACCGAGCGAAAGTTACATTCTTAGCGGTATCACGTGTAGCGCTTAGGCTTCCGGCCATATCATTTGATCACTGCCATACATAACCCTATCCAGAACATCGTACTCTTTTGCTAATTCTAAAAAAGGGAGAAAAAAGTTCCGGGCGTCCGGCGCCCAATTAAGGACCGCAATGTCGACATATAAATTTGGGTATTGTCTCATCAGCATGGCCGTGCGTTCATAAAAGTGCGCGCCAGCATGCATCAGGTAGACCCTCAACTTGGGATACTTAACCAGAATATCTTCAACAAGAAAGGGATCTCCCATTCGAAGTCGAAAATCTTTATTTCTTTCTGTTATTCCCGGAAAGCTTCCACCCGCATGGGAAGACCTGACTCAACACGTTCGTAAGCATAACGAGTCATTGTTGATACATCATGAGTTAACAGGACGCGGTTTTCGTTTGCGACCCATTCTAAGATTGTTGGGTCATCAGCCTCACAGAGACCAACGTCCTGAATGCAGACGATGTCTACCTCAGGCATCCGACGTAGTAGTCCACGAACGATATTGCGATTAAAATTCTCATCAGCAGCAAAGCGCAGCATTAATATTAGCCCTTATTCTCAGTGCGACGAGCGAGAAGACGCTCTCGTATTCCTTGAGGGTCGAATCGTGCTTCATTTTGTCTGCGCACTTCTTCAGCCTGCTTTTGCCTTTTCTGCAGATAGGTGTCAACCTCTGAATGACTTCTAAGATAGTAGCTAATGACAGCATAAACGTCGGCGAGTTGCAAGGACGGATATTGCTGTACTATTTCCTCGGCGGTGGCGCCTTCATTGAAGGCTGCAACAACTGTATCAAGTGTTACCCGAGTACCCCGAACACGGACGACACCGTCTCTATCTGTAAGAAGTGGTAGCGGTTCAGTGCTAATAGTAAGAGTCATCTTTTTACCTCAGGTGTAATGTGCCATTCATTCTATTCAGCTAAAATAATAAAAAATCAAGGATAAAATCAAACGCTAAAGACACATTTCTATTCAGCGGGATTTGTCATAAAGTGCGTTACCTTCATATGTTTAGGAATCATCTCAACATCCGGGCTAATCAGCATAGGGGGGAGCCTCACGGCTCCACCCCTGCCACACCACCGGGCATACGGATCACGTACCACGGCGGTTCGGTTGGGCTAACTGACTGTCGCAGCCGGATGTTCAGGTTCGGTTTGCCAAAGTGCAGCAATCGCTCCGTCCATGGTGCAGCCTGCCGGCTTAATGTGCACTCGCGCACCGTCTTACTTATCCACCATACCGTTCAGGCCTTCAGCACACAGTCTCATGGCTCCAGGTATGAAGCCCATCGTACCGCCGGTTTCCCGGTTGTGGTCGT
>CAZVSL010000391.1:0-6210 GCA_964629935.1 uncultured Calditrichaceae bacterium
CCCGGCCTGACCTGCGTCAGGACGGTTGGCGGATAGAACGCACCCGTGCCTTCTGGTATTTTGCCGCCCAAAACACAGCTCGCGCCTTGTTCGATGCTGTCCCGGACTTGCTGGTGCAGCTCGTCGCGCAAGTCCCAGCGCGCCTGCGGCCCCACCACAGTTTTTCTATCCATGGGGTCGCCCACTTGGGCCGCGCGCATTTGTGCAGTGAAGTGCTCTTCGAATTCTGCCAATACCGACTCCACGACGATGAAACGCTTGGCCGCGATACAACTCTGGCCGGAATTGATCAACCGGCTGTTGACGCAGGTGCTGGCGGTCTCTTCTATGTTGGCGTCTTCCAAAACCACGTAAGGATCGCTGCCGCCAAGCTCGAGTACCGTCTTCTTCAGCACGTCGCCTGCCTTGCGGGCGACTGAGCGACCGGCTGGCTCACTGCCCGTGAGCGTGGCGGCGCGTACCAGTGGATGCTCGATCACTACATCAACTTCGCGGCTGCCGATAATCAACGATCGGAATAGATTCTCGGGAAAGCCGGCTTTGCGAAACACATCTTCGATGGCGAGCGCACATCCCATAACGTTGGAAGCGTGCTTGAGCACGCCGGCATTGCCCGCCATCAGGCCGGGTGCTGCAAATCGGAAAACCTGCCAGAGCGGAAAATTCCACGGCATCACCGCCAGTACCACCCCCAGGGGTTGAAACGTGACATAACTTTTGCTGGCATCGGTTTCGATCATTTCTGCCTGCAGGAATTTTCCGGCGTTGTCAGCATAGTAATCGCAAACCCAGGCGCACTTTTCCACCTCTGCCTCGCTGCCCGAGATGGGTTTACCCATCTCGAGCGTCATGAGCTCGGCGTACTCTTGTGCATGATCCCGCAGAACCTGAGCCGCCTTGTGCATAAGCTTGCTGCGATGGTCGTAATCAGTTTGACGCCATGCCAAAAACGCCTCATGTGAGCTTTGAATAATTTCCTTGATTTGCTTTGGCGACATCTCCGGGTGCTCAGCAACCTGTTCGCCTGTAGCCGGGTTGACAGACTTGATAGCCATGGATACCTCCTGTTTAGGTCGGAATTCAAAATTACCTCTGGCAGCGTGATGACCATTTACGCTTTATAGGTCAAAACGCGGCCCCACAAGCTCTTTGTCCCCCAGATTCCCTGCCGCAAGGTTTCTAACTGTACAATCTGGCTGTGATCCACAAACAGGTTGACTTCGGGCCCATAGTTCTTGACATACCAGGCAAACACTTCAGGGTCGGCAGCCTCGAACATGAGTTTCTCCAGCCCCAGCTCATTGATAAACTCTGCCGGAATTTCCGTACGCCAGGGATCGGCGTTCTCGGTAATGCCCTCTGATTCGATCATAATCATGTATGCGCCCGCATCGATGAATCTTCGCGCCTGCTTGATGGCCCATTGCGGATCCATGATACCTTCTTCCTGCAGGCCGGCTTCAGGTGTGTCTCCGCCGGCGCCAAATTGCACGCCAACTTCCGGCTTGGCCTTCAGGCCAGCCTTCTGCACACGCTCGATAAGTCGCAGCCAGTCATCTGTGGGCAAGGTTATGAACCCTGCTGAAATCTCGATGATATCAAAGCCAAGCTCCTTGCACGCCGCGATATATTTGTCTACGGCAGCCTTACCCTGTGTCAGAACGTACTCAATAAATCCTCCGGTGGAGACTACGGCGTTGTGCTCGTGGGCAAGGTCCGTGATCTCCCTGATGCGTTCGGCCGGCATAAGCGTAAAAGAGCCGCCGGCAAACTTCACAGAGTCAACATACTCCCCCATGGTTTCCAAAATGTCTTGTAAATAACGCTTGCCCATTACGCTGTAGTATGGGCCACGGATTTCCGTGATGCCCATCTTACGCGGCTTTGGCGGACGGTCGTTTCTATTTAAAAAGTCCCACATTTCTTTGTTGGCCATGTCTGTTCGCCTCCTTAATTTGTTCGGCGTTTGCCTGTAAAGAACTGTTTATTCAATATAACAATGTTTGTTCAGGAGATCAACTTAGATCACCTGCCCCCAAATCACAAAAAAATGAAACTTGAAAATCAAAATGGATTTCCTTATCTTGTTAAGCAATAGCAAAAGTTGGCGGTCGATGGTACGCCTGCTTTCCACATGTTCATGCCACCATCTCATCCGTATTTCGAAAGAATACAGACTAACCCTGACAAGATGTGAAAACTCCCGGCCGACATTTTACCATGCTGCTGGCGCTGATGACCACAGCCACGCTCAGCGCCCACAATGGGGACCTTAAATTTGAGCACATCTCCCTGGAACACGGTCTGTCGCAGAGCAATATCACGTCCATTGTTCAGGATCAAACCGGGTTTCTATGGTTTGGCACTTTGGACGGGCTGAACAAGTATGACGGTTACGATTTTACGGTCTACAAGCACAGCGCCGATGATAGCAGCACGCTTTCCTCAAGCTCGATATGGGCCATCTATGAAGATCGACTCGGCTATATCTGGGTAGCCACCATCTCTGCCGGTCTCAACCGCTTCGACCCAGGGACCGGCCAATTCATCCGCTTTAAGCATGATGCCAGCGACCCCCATAGCCTCAGCGACAACCGCGTGCGTGCTATCCATGAAGATGCTGCGGGTCAGCTTTGGATCGGAACGCGGGACCAGGGACTCAATCGCTTTGATCGCGAAACCGCCGCATTCTCGCATTTCCGGCATGACCCTGAGGATGAAACAAGCATCAGCCACAACCATATTCGCAGCATGCTTCTGGACCGTGACGGCACGCTCTGGGTGGGTACATTTGCGGGCGGCTTAAACCGGTTGCAGGTAAGCAGCTCCGGCGAGGTTCACTTCAAACGATACCTGCATGATGACGGTGATGACAGCAGTCTGAGCCATAACCATGTAGAGGCCCTGTTCCAGGACCGTTTCGGGACGATTTGGGTGGGCACGTATGGCGGCGGCCTCAACAGGCTGGTCGATGAGTCCCATGGCGACAATAATGGCAGGGCAGCCATCACATTTGTTCGTTATCGCGCTGACGGAAAACCCGGCAGTCTCTCCTATGATGTTGTTGAAACTATTGTGGAAGACCATGTCGGAACGCTCTGGGTCGGCACCAACGCGGGCGGCTTGAATGTATTTGACCGCGAGGCCGGCCGGTTCGTGCACCACCGCAATGACCCACGCGATGCCAACAGCCTGAGTCATGATAACGTGGAAACGATGTTTGAAGATCGCACGGGCAATCTGTGGGTTGGAACCTGGGGCGGCGGAATCGACAAACTCGATCGCAAGCCAAGGAAATTCTTGCACTACCGTCACAAGCCCATGGATGAGAACAGCCTGTGCCATCGGGATGTGCGCGCCATTTGTGAAGGCCCGCATGGCGACCTCTGGGTTGGCACAGCCGGCGGCGGCCTGGACCGCATCAACCGGCAGACCGGAAACGTCACACACTATCGGCACGATGAAACCGACCCTGCCAGCCTGAGCAGCAACAACGTACGCGCCCTTTGCCTCGACCGCACCGGAACGTTGTGGGCGGGCACGTATGGCGGCGGCTTGAATGAGCTGGTCTCAAGTTCTGATCCGGAAATTGCCTCGTTGCAATTCAGGCGCTACGGTAATGCACACGGCTTGAACGAATTTATCTGGATAGTCTATGAGGATTCCAAAGGGCTGATTTGGGTAGGAACAAACAACGGACTGAGCCGCTTGCATCCCGAAACGGGCGCCTTCATACACTTCCGGCATGACCCGGATGACCCTGCGAGCCTGAGCCATCCTATTGTTCGCTGTATCTACCAAGACCTCGAGGGACGCATCTGGGTTGGCACTTATGTCGGCCTCAATTTGCTGGATCAGGAGACCGGCACATTCAAACGTTATACCCACGAGCCCGGCAACAGCAACAGCCTGAGCAACAACGGGGTTATGGCCATGTACCAGGACCAGCCCGGAGTACTCTGGTTGGGTACGTTGGGGGGCGGCCTGAATCATTTTGATCCGGAGGCGCAGCAATTCGGCCACTACTCTGAACAAGATGGCTTGCCCAACGATTTTGTGCACGCGATTTTGAATGACAGTACCGGCGCGCTCTGGATGAGTACCAACGGGGGGTTAACCCGCCTGGACAGAGAAAACAGAACCTTTCGCAATTATGACGTCACCGATGGTTTGCAAAGCAATGAGTTCAATGTCGGCACGGCCCATAAGAGCGAAACAGGCGAGCTTTTCTTTGGCGGCGTCAATGGCTTGACGGCGTTTCATCCCGATCGCATCCGGGACAATCCCCATATTCCTGAGATCGTTATCACGGGCTTCAAGGTTTTCAACCGGCCGGTTAAATTTGAAAAATCTCTGGCCTGGTTGGAGCAGATCGACCTCTCCTACCGGCAGCGCTTTTTCTCATTTGAGTTTGCTGCGCTTGATTATACTAATCCATCCAAGAATCGCTACGCCTATAAGATGGAAGGCTTTGATTCGGAATGGATCAAATCGGGCGACCGCCGTTTCGCCAGCTACACAAATCTCGACCCCGGGCATTACGTCTTCAGAGTAAAAGGGAGCAACAACGACGGCATCTGGAATGAGCAAGGAACCGCGATAACCATCACCATCGAGCCGCCGTTCTGGCAGACCTGGTGGTTTCGGATTCTGGCCGGGGTTTCCGTGATCGGTATGCTCGGACTGCTCTATCATCGCCGGGTTTCAAACCTCGGCAAAGCGAAGAAAGCTCAGGAGCAATATGCGACCCGTCTTATCGAGGTTCAGGAAGAGGAGCGCAAACGCATTGCCTCAGAGCTACATGACAGCCTCGGACAGGAGCTTTTGATCATTAACAATGCCATCCAGCAACTGGTGAATGAACGCAACTACGATCAGGCGCTGCGCAAAGAACTCGGCCAGCTCTCGGAGATCACCGTGCAGTCCATCGATCTGGTGCGTGAAATTTCCTCCAATCTGCATCCACACCAGATCGAGCGGCTCGGGCTGAAGAAGGCGGTGGAGGCGATGATAGAAAAATTGTCGAGCTCGACAGATATCGCCTTCCAGGCTGACATCGAAGAAATAGGAAAACCTCTGGATAAAGATCAGCAGCTCAATGTATACCGTATCATCCAGGAAGGGCTCAATAATATCGTCAAGCATGCCGGCGCCACTCAGGTGAAAATTCAGCTCAGGGAATCAAATGATGAGCTGCACATTCATATTCGAGACAACGGCAAGGGGTTTGATGCGACTGCCATTGCGGGCAGCGGCGCGGATTCACCCGGTTTTGGTCTGATGAATATGAAAGAGCGCGTCAGAATGCGCAAAGGCAAAATCTCAGTCGATTCCAGCCACGCGCAGGGCACAGCTATTTCCATCTCGCTGCCGGTCAGGCCCGAAGCAACAGGTGCAAACTCGTGAACCTCATCATCGCCGACGACCATACAATTCTGCGTCAGGGACTGCTGAAGATCATTGCAGGGGAGCCATCCATCGATATCATCGGGGATACGGGAGACGGCAATGAAGCACTCGCGATGATCTTGTCACAAGAACCGGATGTGGCCGTGCTGGATATCAGCATGCCGGGCAAGAGTGGCCTTGAAATCGTCAAAGCCTGCCGCGATGCTGATTTGACGACCGAATTTATCATTCTGACAATGTACAAAGAGGAAGAGTACTTTAACGAAGCGCTGGATTGCGGTGTGAAAGGATACATTCTCAAAGAAAACGCCAGCTCTGACCTGCTGAACTGCATCGCTTCCGTGGCGGCGGGCAGGTATTATGTCAGCCCGATATTGTCAGAATATCTCATCAACCGCGATCTTGGCAGGAAAAAACTAAAGGAAGATGTCCCCGCATTGGAGCGCCTCACGGAGATGGAGCGCAAAGTTCTGAAGCTCATCGCACAAAATAAAACCAGCAAAGAGATCGCAGCCGAGCTGTTTGTCAGCCATCGCACCATACAGAATCACCGCACAAATATTTGCAACAAACTCGAGCTTCGCGGGCATAATAAATTGTTGCAGTTTGCGCTGGAAAACAAATCTCAATTGTAACCGATTATCCGGCCAAAACACTTGGCGGCGCCCACAATAGTCAACCCCTCCGGTTCAAATATTCTCTCACATTTGTAACTGTTTTTTCGCATTTCGATTTCAAACTTCGGTTTGTCACGTTGGGATGAAGCAATTTGGGGTCATCTCAAAAGAACTGCCGCGCACA
>CAZVSL010000392.1:0-4684 GCA_964629935.1 uncultured Calditrichaceae bacterium
GAGTTTCAGGTCTCCTACAAAAACATCGATGGGGTGATTGACTTCCGAATGCAGGTAGATGACGTCGCCGTTTTCCAGGCTGAGCAAGTCATCAACCCGCATGGTGGTTTCACCGAGAATGACGCGCAGCGGCAGGATGGAGTTTTCCACCTGGCTTTGAATGCTCCAGCGGTCTTTGCTCGATTGCTCGATGGAGCGAAACGTGCGCTCTGATGACTTGTCATATTGCAGCACAAGCTGCTCCAGAATACTGCTTGGCAGGCACAGGTTGATATAGCCCAGGGTTTTGTCGGAGCTGCGCACGTCCATGGAGACCAGGATGACGGTTTCGGTATTGCTGATCACCTGTACATAATCCGGCTGGGCGTAGAAGGCATCGATCTCGATTTGCAGTTTCTCCACTCGCTCCCAGGCTTCGATCAAATCATGGTTTAAGAAGCTGACGACGCGATGCATGATTTTTTCTTCGATCAGGCTGAGTTCGCGGTCCATGGTGTGGATTTCTTTGGAGTTGCCGCCCAGAATCTTATCGATGACAAAAAATGCAAAATTGGGATCGATTTCGAGGATGAACTTGCCGAGCGTCTGGTTGACCGTCAGGATATAGATGCAGGTTGGCGAGGAGAAAGAGTCCATACAATCGCTATAAGACAACTCCGTTGCGGCCGCCAGGGAGGCCATGATTGGCGTGCTGAGGACGTTGGTTAGCGTCACCTCAACATTGCGCAGGAACCGTTTGTGTATGCTTTCCAGGAGAACAAAATCGTTCTTGTTGAACTTCTTCTGTTTGCGGAAATTGTAGGTGAAGACGGCTTTTTCTTTTCTGCTGCTGCCTTCTTCATCGCCAATCTCCACGCCCTGAGTTTGAGACAGAAGCGCATCTATTTCGCTTTGTGAGAGGGTATCGCTCGGCATGACGGCTCGGACTTCTTATATGATTTTTGCAATCTTTTCGATTGCGTTCTTTTGGTTGATTGGTTTCACGATGTAGTTTTTGATGCCGTATTTCATAACCTTTTTGACCAGAGCGTCATCACCCACAGAGGTGCAGACAATCACCGGGATGTGCTGCAGAGTGCTGGTTTTTCGCATGGTCTGCAATACTTTGACGCCGTTCATGAAAGGCATGACCATATCGAGAATCACCAGGTCAGGGTTTTCCTTCACCATCAGGCGCAGCGCTGATGATCCCTCATCAGCCTGGAGTATTTCGCACCTGAAATGATTCTTGATGATGGAGCCCAGCAGTCTTCGCGAGGTGTATTCATCATCTACAATCAAGATTTTCTTTTTCTGGAATGACATGCTAATTCGAGTCCTTTTTCAGGTATACCTCAATGAAAAAGCCGCCGTACTGGGTGTGGAAGTCCAGCTTTGTACGCGTGATCGATTGTGGCGCAGTGATCTGATGGTTGGAGCCGATCACTGTGTTCGGGATCGACAGTTCAAAGTCGATGCCCTTCTTCTGCAGCTTCGTTTTTGCACCGCCTGCGATCATGTTCACCAGTTCGCCGACGCCGTCGGTGACGTCGGCGTCTACTTGTGTGAGTTCCATTCCCAGCATTCCGCCGATTGCTTTTAAGGCGATTTTTTGGTTGAAGGTGAGCAAGATAGAACCTTTTCGTCCTCCGGAAAAACCAAGCAGTCCGGTTATATCCATACAGGATGTAATATCGAGACTTGCCGTCCTGCCATCGATTTTGTGCATTTCCTTGAATTCCACTTGCATGCCTGCCATGGTGGAGAGCACTTCAATGGTCGAATCCACAAAATCGTGGACCAGATTCTCGTCTTGTAAAATATCCTCGCTCATTCGAGTCTCCTGTGGTTGTATCGCTACTTCTTGAGCAGATGTTCTATCTTGGCAAGCAATACATTTGGCTTAAATGGTTTGACAATATAGTCGTTGACGCCGGATTTCATGGCCTCGAGGACTTCCTTTTGTCCGCCTTCGGTTGTTACCATGATGATCGGCACCTTGGAGCTTTTTCTCAACTCTTTGACGAACGTCAGGCCGTCCATTACCGGCATGTTCCAATCCGTGAACACAATATCTGCCTCACCTGATTTGTCCAGCGCCTCCTTGCCATTGGAAGCTTCAAGAATTTCGGTGTGACCGCCTTCATTGAGCGCCTTGACAACGATTTTACGCATGACCGCTGAATCGTCTACGACGAGTACTGTCATCTGTTGATCCTCCTCATTGGGTTACAATAAATTGACAAAATCTCTGCCTTGCACGGAGACGACCATATAATGGTCGCCTATGCGCAGTGGAATTGTGGCTGCCTGATGGTCATATTTCTGCAGCGGACCTGTGCCGGTCGTCGGCAAGCCCAGATCGAATTCCGTGTCGGCAGGTATGAGATTATCCATAAACCGCCCGGCCATGGTGTTCGCGAGTTCAGCCAGCACATCGTTGATCATGCCGGCGGGGATGTCTTCATCCATGAAACCGGCCACCTCTTCGGCGAGCACGCGGCCATACTCGCGCGAGACCTGGACAGTTAGCTCTCCGCTATGCGGGCTCTTGATCGGCAGGCTGCTCCAAAGCATGTCATGACCCGGCAGCGCACCTTCACGCTCATCGCGCACGATCTCGACCTCTTCAAAAGTCATGTTTTCCATGGTTCTGGCAACCGCATCAGAGAGAGCCGCACGAACAATGTTATCGTTCTTCATATTCTTCAACCCCACTGGTTTTGATCTGTGATACTTTCCAGAGCAGTCGCAATTGTAGCTGGTGATATGGGTTTGTCGACCACAGCAAACGCGCCTTTCTTCAGCAGCTCATCGCGGATCGCTTCATTGCCGGCGCTGGAGATGACCAGAATCGGCAGGTCTGTGAGTTTCGGACTGGACTTGATGTGCCGGATGAGTGACCTGCCATCCATGACCGGCATATTCAGGTCCGTCACGATCATATCAACAGGATGTTCTTTTGCCATCTGTAGGGCCTCTTCGCCGTTTGCTGCCTCCAGGAAATGGGCGTCCATAGCCCCGGCGATTTCCAGGCATCGTTTGATGATCATTCGTGCTGTCGAAGAGTCATCAGCAATAATGATGTGTTGCAGCATGGTCAGGCCTTCCTCTCAGACATAATCGATGATTTGATATATTCGAATTCTTCCTGAACTTTCAGAAACAGATGCGCAAAATCGTTCTTTTGGATTTGGACGAAATCGGTATAATTTTCATCGATGGGATAATTAAATGTATCGGCGCCAGTGCCGGCGCCTGCCATCATGGCGAAGTGGTCGCCCAGATGGACTGCGTAAACCAGCTCCTGGTGCGCCTTCTCCGTGGCATAGGGCGTATGGTGGTCACGAATGGCGATGCAGAGAGATTTGGGCAAACCCCAGTGTCGAGCCAGGGCATAACCGACCTCACAGTGGTCGGTGCCGACGGTTTCTCTTTCTGCATCCAGAAAATTCAGGGAGGCGCCGCCTTCTATTCTATGTTCCAGCTCTTGCTTCTTTGGTATGAGAAAATCTGAGAGCACGGATTTGCCGATGTCATGCAGGAGACCGGCTGTGAAAGCGAGGCCTGGGGATATCTTGCGTTTCAGGAAGGCGACAATCTCGCGCGCGCCGATCGCTGATTTGACGGCGTGCTCCCACATCTGGCCTTTCTTGCAATCGTAGCCATCGAGCGGTGCATGAAACACGATGGAAGATGAGGCGCAGATCGCGATCCCCACGACCATCATTTCTCCCATGAGCAGTACCGCTCTGCTGACGGTGGTGACTTCCTTGCCTCTGAAATATGTGGCTGAGTTGGCTACTTTCAACACTTCTGTGGTCAGGGATGGGTCGTTCTCGATGAGCTGTACGACTTGCTTCATCGAGTGGTCCTCGTCATCCAACAGTTGCAGTAATTTGAAAGCAACCAGCGAAGGTATCGGTTTTTCCTTAACCCGCGCTGCGATGTTTTCCGGTATACTCATAGGAGCCAATCCTCTTTTCCGGGCGATGATATGGTTACCTTTCCCGTGCTCACATCAATGGCAACGCTGCGGCTGATGGCGCCGCCGACATCTTCAGCGACCGCGCCAAGTTTGTAGCGCCAGAGCACCTTGCGTACTGCCAGCAGGTTCCTTTTGCCGATGTTAAAGGTATTGTTTGGGTCCATGACGCTGGCGCCGCCCGCAAGTTTAACTTTGAGCCGCCCCCTGCCATTGTAGCCGTGCTTTCTCAGCTCCTCCAGAATGCTGGTAATGCCTGTGTCCGCAAACATGCCCGGTCTTTCACGGGCGCGTTTGGGGTTGATCGACGAATCCGGCAGAGCGACGTGCAGCAGCCCAACCGCCCGGTTCTGCGCGTCGAGCAAGATTACCGCCACGCACGAGCCCAACGCCAGGGTCTTGATTGTCTCACCTGGCGTCCTGGAGGCGGCATATTCGCCGACGCCTACATAAGTCGTTTTCATCAAATCTGACCTTTCCTGGAGAGCAATGCCATCAGCTTGTCTGAAATCTGGTGCACGGGCGCCAGGCTTTCTGCGCCGCCACGCTCGAATGCTGCCCTCGGCATGCCAAACACAACGGAGGTCGCTTCGTCCTGGGCCAATGTTCTGGCGCCTGCACGTCGCATCTGCAACAAACCGTTCGCGCCGTCATACCCCATGCCTGTCAGGATTACTCCGACGGCATTGCTGCCAACGGCTTTTGCCACAGATTGCATGA
>CAZVSL010000392.1:4731-6206 GCA_964629935.1 uncultured Calditrichaceae bacterium
CACCTTCTCTGCTCGCGTACATTTGACATGATACTGGCCGCCGGAGCGACATACTTCCATGTGATAGTCTCCCGGCGCCACCAACACATGTCCTTGCAGAATTCGGTCGCCATCGCGGGCTTCTTTGACTGCCATAGCCGATTGCTCGTCCAGTCTTTTTGCAAACATATCGGTAAAGCCTGGCGGCATGTGCTGCACCACAACCATGCCCGGCATATCTGCCGGCAGGCTTCTGTCCCGCCTGTTGATGCGCCGATGGCGATGACTTTATCTGTCGATTCTGCCAGTGCAGCCGTTCGATGTTCTGTTCTTTTTGGCGGACGATAAGTGGCGTTGCGCCACTGGCTGACGTTCGCCTTCGAAACCACCTTGAGTTTCTTGCGCAGCTCGGCCAACATCTGATTGAGCCCGCGTTGCAGATTGCTGGCCGGTTTGGTAACAAAATCGACGGCGCCGGCTTCAAGCGCTTCCACGGTGATGCGCTTGCCGCGCTCCGTCAGGGAGCTTACCATAAGTACGGGCATGGGGTGCTGAGGCATCAATCTGCGCAGAAATTCCACGCCATCCATACGCGGCATCTCTACATCCAGAGTGAGAACATCCGGACGACATTGCATGATTTTATCCCGCGCAACATAGGGGTCGGAAGCGGTCGCAACCACCTCGATTTCGGGATCGGCAGACAGACCTTGTGAGAGAATCTGGCGCACCAGCGCTGAGTCATCTACCACCAAAACTCTGATTCTATTGCTCAATCATGCCTCCTTCTTGTATACCGCGGGCTTGACATAACGAAAGAGGGTGTTATTCCTTCCCAGAGTTTCAGAGTGTCCAATAAACAGATAGCCGTGCTGTGCGGTAAATTGATGGAAACGCTTTATAAGCGCGCTCTTGGTTGGATCATCGAAATAGATCATCACGTTGCGGCAGAAGATCACGTCGAACGGGCCCCGCATGGGCCAGGGCTCCATCAGGGTCAGCCGGGCGAAATCCACCATCGAACGCACCGAATCGCCCACGCGGAACGTGCGCTTCTGGCCGCCGTGGATCCGCACGAAGTTCTGGAGGATCGTCCGCCCCGACGTTTGCCGCAGTCGGCTCATCGGATAGACGCCCTGTCGGGCCACCTGCAACACTTCCGAGGAAAGGTCCGTGCCCAGGACCTTCACGTCCCAGCCGCCCGGCTCGGGCATCGCCTCGCGCAGGGTGATGGCCATCGAGTAGGTCTCCTCGCCCGACGAGCAACCGGCGCTCCACAATCGCAGCCGCCGGTCGCCTCGGTGGCGGCGCGTCATCTCGGGAACGATCCGCTCCTTGAGGATGGCGAAGTGCCTCGGCTCGCGGAAGAAGTAGGTGAGGTTCGTCGACAGTACGTCGAGCATGGCGACGATTTCCTCGTCGCTGTGCTCGCTCAGATACTCCAGGTACTCGTCGAATCCCCCCAGACCCAGGGTGCGCAGCCGTTTGCTCAACCG
>CAZVSL010000393.1:0-6205 GCA_964629935.1 uncultured Calditrichaceae bacterium
CAGCCCGCCGTGCAACCCGGGATTGAAAAGTATCGCATAGTTCTTACTCGCCACCGCAAAAAATCCCCGCGACTTTGTAACATACCGGTCGAACTCATCGACGTAGGCGCCGTAGCCCTGGGAATCAAATCCAAGTGTGATCGCGGGTAAGGCAAAATCCTCATCGAGCAAACGAATGCGGGCCTGGATGCCGGGATTCGGGTGCCAGTCCACATCTCCCTCACCGATAATTTTGGTACCGCCCCAGGAGAGGCCAAACATGAACTGCGGCGTCACACCAACGCTTATACCGCCAAGCAAACCGCCATCGCCAAACATCCGCGTCTGAATGTCATAACTGCCGCGTTCCAGTGTGCCAGCGGTAGGCAAGTCTATAAGTTGTCTATGCTCGACAAACTGCTGTGCCCGACCCGATGACACCAGACAGGTCAGCAGGACCGCATAAATGGCTGTTCTTTTCATCCTCGCTCCAATCATAATTCCGGTTCAGTAACCCCGCACTGCTCCGCCATCAACCTGAATCGAAGTCCCCGTGATGTAACTTGCCTGTTCTGATGCCAGGAACGTGACCAGGCTGGCGAGCTCTTCCGGTTTTCCCAGGCGTTGCATCGGTATGCCGGCGGTGATGCCTGCTTCGATCTTTTCGCGGTCCGCTTTTTGGGCGGCAGCGCGTGCGTTAATAATTTCGACAACTCTATCTGTCCGGGTCCAGCCGGGACAGACATTGTTTACCAGGATGCCCTGCGAGGCTACCTGATTCGACAGGGTCTTAGCCCAGCCAACGATCGACAATCTCAGGGAGCTGGACAACAAAAGCTCTTCAATGGGCTGCCTAACAGAAATGGAAGTGATGTTTACAATTCTGCCCCATTTCTGTTTCTGCATGTATGGCAGCACCGCCTTTGTCAATCGCACAGAAGACATCAGCGTCAGGTCGAATCCTTGTTGCCAGCTCTCATCTGTCAGGTCTTCAAAATAACCGGCAGGTGGTCCGCCGGCGTTGTTTACGAGAATGTGAACGGTGTCATGCCTATCAACCGTCATTTCGACTAATCGTTCGATATCACTGGCATTGGTTAGGTCTGCTGTAACGGCGTAGACCTCGGCCTCGCTGACGGCCGCACGAATATCGGCTTCGGCGGCTTTTAGCGCATCAGAATTACGGCTGCAGATAACAACGCGGACGCCCTCTCTGGCCAGACTCAGAGCTACAGCTTTTCCCAATCCCCGGCTTGATGCTGCGACGACAGCAACTTTGTTTGCAATTCCTAAGTCCATTAGCAACCAACCTAAAATTCAATTTGACAATCAAAATTTGACGTGGCAATCAGTGCAAATTTGCCCGCAAATATAATCAATCCTCGCAGAATTGTCAATTACTTAAGCAGGCGGCTAACAACAAAAAACGGGAAAGTATCCATACTTTCCCGTTGTCAATTCCATTTCTCATTTGAACTGAAACGTATTCGAATCTCAGTGCGTTCCGCCTCTTCGCTTCTCCACACTATCATCATACTCCTGCACCAAAGCCGAGAGCTCGGGATCATCGGGAATTTTTGCACTGAGTGCAACCGTCTTTCCGCTCAGAAATTTGAAACCATCATCACCGACCTCGAACTCAACGTGACCCAGATATTTACCTTGCGCGCCGACTTGCATGATGGTCGTTTCTCCAACCGCATCAGGTCTTATGGTCATACTGCGTTGATGGCCGCTAACGATGAAATCAATCCCCGGTACCTCCTGTGCCAACTCTTTAGCTCCCGGCAGCCCCAGATGGGCCAGTGCAATGATCACATCACACTCTTCGCCAAGCTTTTCAACCATGGCACGCGCGGCAGTCATGGGATCGCGAATCTCAAACCCGGACTCAGCCATCTTGTCCGGAAAGAGCTGCTTGGTCACGCCGAATATACCGATCCTGGTTGAGCCGACCGTCTTGATTCGATATGGTTCAGCAAACAACTCATCCGTGCCGTGATGATAGACATTGGCAGAAATGAATGGCAGATCGTGCTCGTCATCCATCTCTTGCAGAAACTGTTTACCATACTGCAGGTCCTTATCAGCGAGATTGATGGCGTCATAGTTGAGCATTGCCATGCCGCGTAGTAAGAATGCGACCTTATGCTTTTGCTCTTCGGAAAGATTGCTGCCGAAATCACCGCCATCCACCAGTAGCTGATAGCTATCTGCTGTTTTTACACTTTGAATATAGCTGGCTCGCCGAGCCAGTCCACCAATCTGGTTCGATTTTCAGCCACATGGCTTCAAATAGCCATACAGATCGCCTGTGAAAAACAACTGGCCAGCTACTTTGTCGCCAGCAAAAAGACCGCTAATGCTGAAAACAAACAAAAAAATGCTTACGCCAAATCTGATCATCCGTTGTTTACCCATAGTCATTTCTCCAAAAGCTTCCACTTGTTCATCCGTTGAAATTGAGACCTGGCTAAAATACGAAAAAGGCCTCGGTCATGCAACCGAAAAAGCAGAGTCAACATAAGTCAACTCTGCTTTTTCGGCTCCCGGAGACTTTTTGATAATTTGAGTCACTTATTGGCCATCCACTCAGGATTAGAAAGGACGAATTCCATCTCGGAGTATCGCTCCAACACTTCCTTGACAGTGCGACCGCCGCTTTCCCCGAAGACATCGACGAGCGTGCGATAGTCACTGATTTTCACATCAGCGCCAAGACTGCGATGCAACTGGCTCAGCAAATCCGGATAGTCCATTTCAAGATCCTGATCAAACTTGAGATTCAGTTTGGTTTGCAGTTCTTCCGGGTTAAACAAATATACTCTGCCGATTATCTTCTTGGCGGTGCGGTTCAGATAATTCAGTTCTTCCACGCGCTCGCGCCACTTTGGACTGGCCTGAATCAAATCACGCATTTCCTTTTCAGCAGGACTCAGCTCGAAGCCGGAGCGTGATTTGCTCACGAGATAGCTCAGGTAACGGGCAGCCAAACCGGCATCGACCATCGAATCAACAGCTTGCTGAAGGTCGGGGCCCCGTTGCGGCGGCTGATTAGCCTGAGCCGAGGGCGCGCTGCGTTCCCGGCTCAAGCTTTCTACAGCACGCATGAGGGCTTCCCGTTCTGAGGCTACCTCCTGCTTGTCTGCGGTCTTGGGGTTTTGTGATTCTGCCCATTCCTGCGCCTCCAGCTCTTTTTTCATCATCAACATGAAAAATTCAAATTCGTTATCACTCATCTCGGATATCGGCTTTGATTTGAGCTGTGCGTATTGCTGTTCAGGGCTGAGCGCCATCGCGGCCGCGGGCGCGGCTTCAGGCCTTCGCTTTTTAGCGGTGGCCGTAGGCTGGCGCGTCGTACGCTCCTCCTGCGGACTGCTTTTGCTGTTGCGATAAGCTTTGTACTCAGCAAGAGTGAGTACTCTGCCATCTTGAAGCTTGATGCCTCTGATTTTCTCAGGCGGCAAGGCTTCGCCATATTTGTAGGCTTGCTTTACACTCTTCGCGCGAAACGTCACCTTGTCACGATTAATTTCATCAATCTGAGCTTCGATATTCTCTCCGTCATTCAGGACCAGGGTGACGATGTCAGCCTTCCTCAGGCCTGATGACGTGGCACAACCCAGCACAAAGGCGATCAAAGCGCTGGTCAAAATATGCAGTCTTAGCGTTTTCATAGTACCACCTCTTTCAAAAACATAACCAGCTATAATTACCGGATTTCTTCGGCCAAAGTCAAACTCAACGATTTTTCAGTTGTTTTTGAGGCGACTTTGTCGGTGACTTTTACCGCCAGCCTATACTCGCCTTCCTCCAGACTACTTATGTTGAAACTCATGTACTCGGCAACATCCTGCTCTCTTCCCTGGCGTCTTTCCGTGATAGAGACTTTTTTCTTGCCATCGCCGCCGAGAAAACCGAAAATCTTGCCCAGGCCACCCTTTTTCTTCTTCTCAAGCACAATCTCATTTTCGATTTCAAAGTCGGTTTCGCCGTTTTCATCCTGTGCCAGATTATAGATTTCGTAATATAAGTATACAGGCTTGTTCAGCTCGAACGCTTTGGACGGATTTGGTATGATAGCAAGGCCATCCTTGTTCACGGCCCCGGGCAGGGGGGGCTGCGCTATCTTATCTGCCGGAACCAGATCACTCACCGTCAGCTCATGGGAATCGATAGATGGTAGGCCCCAGTCAAGGTTCTCACCGCCCAGATAAGTCCTATCATCAGTCTGTTGTTTCACATAAAAAGCGACATTGTAATCGCCGGGCGCCAACTCAAAACTATAGTGCCGCACGAACCTGGCATCTTCAGGCGAGGCGCCTCGGGCAATCTGAGCTTGTTTTCTTACCAATCCTTTCTGATTGAACGCAGAGTCGAGCACGCTGCCTCCGAAATCCAGAGAGGCGCTGCCATTTTCATCAAACTCAAGCTGAGCGGTAGCCAGACTCCAGTAGATATCCAGTCTGGTTTTGTTTCTTGGTGCTTTGAAACTGGCGATATGATAAGATACGGCCAGCGCCTGCACAGACTTTTTCCAGGTATGGAAGTCGTTTGTCATGGCATACGAAACGGTCTCCTTGCTCTGCTCAGACATACGAATGAGCGCGCTCTGCAACTCACCGAACGAACCAGATTGATAGACCCTCGTAATGGCATGGTCCCAGCCCAGTCTGTCAGCCAATATCGCCCTGTTTTCAAGTGATGCCGCCAAACGCCAATTGTTGCCGGCGCCAAATTCCGAAATCAGAAAATGAAAGATGAGCTTAGGGCGGTCCTCGCGTTCGTAGTAAAGCCAGGATTCGTTGGACGTCAGGCTCTCACCGAGCGTTCTGGCAATATCATCAGGTTCACCGTGGCGGATGTAGATCAGACCCTTGTCATTGAATTCATGGTTAAGATGATATACTTCAGGGAAGTCCAAATAGCTAAGTCGATCCGGATTGTTCACAAAAGAGCGAACGCCATCAAACCAGTAATCCTTCTCAGCCACAAGCAGTCTGCGATAATGTTCGATCAGACGAAAGGTGATGGCGGCTGCCGGCACCAGCTCCCGCTTTAACCAGAATTGGCGAAAGAACCGGCGCTTCTCATCTGCGTTGGTTAGTGCTCTGAAGTGACGCAGCTCCTCGCCAGTAAAGAGATACTTGCTATCTTCGAACAGAAACGCAAAATCTATTTCGCTTTGTGCAGAATCAACAGCGTTCCAATACAAACGATTCGCGATTTCAGAGTGATCTTGCGCCACATGCAACCGTACGAGGGATTGCAGGATGGGAATCTTTGACAGGGTCAAATTTCGGCCGACCATATTCTGCAGCACGGAGTCTGCCCGGGCGTACTGTTCACGTCGCCGGTAGAGCTCGCCCACAGCAAACTCTGTCCAGTCGTGCTCCTGGTTCGCCAGCCAAGCCATAGCATCGTCATTGTTTTTATGGATGAGAAACAAGCGATAGAATCCATACAAGATGGTATGAGCTGACGGCAGCTCGGATTTGAAGGCTACCTGCCGATGGCCCCAGTATATCGCCTCGCGCCAGTTTTCATCCAATCGCTCGAGCTGAGCGCGCTGAAGCAGCACATCCTGAAACGTTGAATCACGCCCGACGACAGCGTCAAAATACTTGCGGGAATTATTAAAATCACTGCTCTTCAAGAATGCCGCTTTATACTTTCCGGTCTCCCGGTAGGCGATGCCTAGCTGGTAAGATGCGCGCAAATCTGCCGGTTCTGTTTCCAGGATACGCTTGTTCCATTTCTTCACATCGCCCCAGTCCTCTTGTTCGAAAGCGAGGTCAGCCAAAGCCCGCAACGCGGGAACTGAGGTAGGCGCGATGTCGAGCACCTGCTCATATTTGTCTTTGGCTTTATTGAATTTTTGCTCGGCTTTTAGCTTGGCCGCACTTGTGAGGAGGGTCGCCACCTTGTCAGCCTCTGCTTGGGGAAAAAGTGGCGATGTAATCACGTGGACAGCTAAGATTGCAAGAGATTTCACCCAAAAACGAGATAACAACAAACGTGATGACATATTGGAAATGAGATAAAACAGGTGCAGAAGGGCTCCCAAGAGATGCTGTGCAGCGATGTTGGCCCTTACATCGTTTATAGTACAGCCGGCCCATGAATGAAAGGGCCGGCACAATTCAAGTCTATCTGAATCTGAAGGCTAATGAAAAAAAGACTTTATTGGTCTTGATATCTTCTTCATAAGCAGTATTTTCGATGC
>CAZVSL010000394.1:0-4284 GCA_964629935.1 uncultured Calditrichaceae bacterium
GGGCACACGCCGACACAAACGCCGCATTGATGGCAATTGCCGTTTTCGAGAACGTGTTCTATATCCATAACCTGTGTCGTCTCCTGTTGTTTATTCTGAAGTTGGTCAGGTCAAGTGTTTATATCTTGCATAAACCAATCAAATATCAGTGCAAATCTGTGTTAATCCGTGGCTGATCCTTAAAGATCAGTGTACATCAACGGTAACCGCTGCCGACTCCTTTCTTTTTACGGATTCGATTGCGGATTCGACAAACTTATGATCGTCATCGTGCGCATAGCGCAGCCAAAGCTCCAGCAAGACGAGTCCCCAGACGCGGCGATATGTAATATCCGTGGTCAGGAACGTATGTTTGAGCTGTTCCACTGCATCATAGCGAAAGATGCCGCGCGCTTCTACGGCTTCTTTTGACAAGACGAAGTCCACCAGCGGATATAGCTCTTTGCGCAGCCAGATGGCAAACGGGAAATTGAAGCCGAGCTTCTTGCGCGCGACCACCTCTTCCGGCAGCAGATCGCGCACGCTCTCGACCAGAATATGCTTGGTCATGCCGTTGCGCAGCTTGAGGCTGGCCGGCAAACCGCTGGCGTATTCGACTAATTTATGGTCGATGAGCGGAACCCGCGTTTCCAGGGAAAAAGCCATGCTCATGACATCGACGTCCCGCATGAGAATGTCGCCAAGGTGCGTTTTCAAGTCCAGGTAAGACACTTTGTTGATGGCTTCAACCTCGGACGGGACCTTGTGATAATAGTCTTCATAAATGGAAAATGTGTCGGCGCCATTGAGCTGGTTCAAATAGGTCTCTGAGTATACCTGGCGCTTTTCTTCTTCATAAAGCTCCATGCGGATGCGGGCATACTTGTTGACAAACGAGCCGTAGTCTCCGAGAAAGCGGTTGAACTTTTGTACGGCCTGCCAATTCTGCATCCCATTGGGCAGATGTTGTACCGTACCCTCGATGGCTGCACGCACAAAAGCCGGCAGCCGCTGCCATTTTGCGTCCCGCTGCATGAATTTGTCCAGCAGCAGGAATGAATTGTAGCCCGCAAACAGCTCGTCGCCGCCCTGACCGCACAGCACCACAGTCACGTCTTTTGCGGCCAGCTCGGACACAAAGAAGCTGTTGATGGCATCGCTGGAGGGCTGGTCGAGATGATGGAGAAAAGCCGGTAAGCGCGCCAGCACATCGTCGGCCGTTACCGTGACGCTCTTGTGGTCGGTGTTGCATCGCTGTGAAACCAGATTGGCGTAATATGTATCGTCATAGTCGCTGCCGCCGACGTCATAGCCGATGGAAAACGTGCGCACCGGTTCTTTCGAAAGCTGGCTCATGATGGCCACGATGGTACTGGAATCGATGCCGCCGCTCAGGAACGCGCCCAGCGGCACATCGCTCATCATGCGCATCTCGATTGCCTCCCACACGAGATCGCGCACATTTTTCTTATGCGCTTCCTCATCGAGTTCGCCATTGCAATCGTAAGGAATATCCCAATATTGGAACACCTTCACCTGACCATCGATGATCTCGAGCGCGTGGCCGCCCGGCAGGGTGAAGACATTCTCGTAAATAGTCATCGGGACCGGGATAGCCTGCAGCGACAGATAATGATGGATAGCCGCATGGTTCAGTTTCTTCTCAACCAATCCACTGGCCAGCAATGATTTGATCTCCGAAGCGAACAGAAAGGTACCATCGACAACGGTGTAGTAAAACGGCTTGATGCGTAGCCGGTCGACGGCCGCAAAGAAGCGATTTTGCTTTTCATCCCAGATGGCAAACGAAAACATGCCGCGCAGATGGTCGACACAACTGTTGCCGTATTCCTCGTAAGCGTGAACCAGGGTTTCCGTGTCACAATTGCTGCGAAAGCTATGGCCCTTCGCTTTCAGGGCGCCATTGATATGCTTGTAGTTGTAAATCTCGCCGTTGAACGTGATCCAGACGGTCTCATCTTCATTGCACATGGGTTGATGGCCGTTTCTGGACAGGTCGATGATGCTGAGCCGGCGATGCCCGAGACCAACCCGACCCTTGAGATAGAACCCCTCATCATCCGGGCCGCGATGGCGCATGATGTCTGTCATGTTGCGCAAGACATCGATGCGGGCGGGTTTCTCTTTTATGTTAACGATGCCGGCAATTCCGCACATATTGTCTCATCCTGGATTGTTCATTAAGTCAAGAACCGAAATTCGCTAAGTCTGAATTCGAAAAACCTGAATCGTAAACCCTTATACCTTATACCCTATCCTTTCTATACCTTTCCGTTCAAAAGCAAACCTCAGCTTCAGATTTATTCAGCGAATGTCATCCTGTTTCAACATAATTCACTGTTTCAAGCCTTACATCTCCGAAACTGCAATTTTGCCGGGTGATTTTATCAAATTCCTCATGAAAATGATCTCATCACGTGCAAAATAATGCGTCGCTACCATCAAAGCCAGAACCACAAGCACTGAAGTCGGCATGATGATGAGCAGGCTAAATTTAGAAATAGCAACAATATATAATATCGTCACGGATGTTATAATGATTATCTTCGGAGCCAATCTTAAAAGCGGTGGTTGAACCAACTTCCGCGCCAGATAAAAGCTGTGTAACACAAACGTGAACAACTCAGAAGCCAAAGTAGCAAAAGCTGCGCCATACAGACTGTACTTTGGAATCAGGATGAAATTGAGCACAACGTTCAGAACGGCGCTGCAAGCCACAACTTTAGCCGTGAAATTCTGGTGATTCGAGGCGCGCGTTGCGTGGGTTTGTACGGTGCCGACAAAGTAAATGGCATTCGCCCAAACCAGTATCCGCAGAGCGCCTGCGGCCGGCAGGAATTCCTCTCCCCACATCAATAGAATGATTCGGTCTGCTGTACCATAGACGATGGCCGCAAGGGAAAAGCCTACAAGGATCATGATCTTGAAGCTGCGCGCAAACAAGGCTTTGAACCTGTCCAGGGACTCACCGAAGTACTGTGACATGGCAGGGTAAATTACCTTCATCAGCGCCACCGGGATGAACACCATGGCGTTGATCAAACGGTAGGCGACCCCATACCAACCGGTGGTGGCATCATCGGTCATGAAAGACAGCATGGTCGAATCGACATTGGTGTAAAGCAAAGCAAAGAAATACAGGATACCAAAAGTCACGCTTTGGCGAGCAAGATACTTGATAATGGAATAATCAAAACCGAGACGCAGGCGAACGAACTTGAGATGGAGGACGATGACGCAGTACAAGAGCCTCACGATCTGCGCCAGCAGGTAGACCCCGCAAAGGACCACAAAGTTGTAACCCTGAAAAAGGACGGTCAAGCCCACTGCATTTATGACCGTGCCAAATATCAGCGTGGCAATGACGTCATGTCCCATTCTTTGATGCGCCCGAAAGACAGAGGCAAAGAACTCTGAGAATGAGCCGACGATCATGGCCCAACCCATCAGGTATACGGCCGTCATATCAGGCTCCGGCTTGCCGGAAAAAGAGGTAATCAAATATATCAAGGCAATTGTGACCGACGCCAGCATAAGCTTGAGTGTCAGCCCGTTCGCAGCCAGCAGTTGGCTCTTGCTCCTGTCTCTGGAAATATCGCGCACAATGAGCTGGTGTACACCGAAATCGGCCAGAATCAGAAACAGATTCGTATACATGATGGCAAAGTGGAATTTGCCATAGGCGGCATCGCCCAAGATGCGAGGCGCGAACAGCACGAGCAGCAACCGCAGGATGCGGTCAGCTACCTCGCCGCCCAAAACCAGCATGGAGTTAGATAATATCTTGTGCGAGCTCATTTACTCGTGTGTTAATAGCCGGAATTCGTAAGCAGTATACCATAATACCTACCTTATACCTTATACCCTATACCTTACACCAGACCCCCTATACCACTGAAGCCTTCCAAGTTGTACAATTCCGACTTCGGATTTCTTGTGTCCTGGTATGATGAAGAACCACGGGAGGTAGGCTGCCAGGGGAAGTTCACTACGGGAGCACAGGCTTAAAAACAAGCGGTATTCCAATTCCGTGAAAAATCCGTTTTCATCCGTGGCGGGATTCCTTGGTTGCTGCCTGACCGCGCCGGGTACACCCGTGGCCCCCTACTTCATCGGCGCTTTGATTATGGCTTCAGCCGCGCCGGGCCTGCCACCGGCTCCGTTGCCGGCAACCAATTCCCGGTACCAGCCCATCATCTTGTCATAGTGAACCTGCGGATCGAATTCACGTTCAGCCTTGTCGCGCGCTGATTTGCCGAATGCAATCGCCATGCCCGGATTCTC
>CAZVSL010000394.1:4294-6177 GCA_964629935.1 uncultured Calditrichaceae bacterium
GAGCGTGCTGAGCTGCCGGCTGTCGCCGGCATCGAAATGGTAGCCGTTTTCGTCATGGTCTACCAGCTCTGGCATGCCGCCCATCTTCGAGCAAATCACGGGTTTGCCATAGGCAAAAGCTTCGTAGATCACCAGCGGCGAGTTGTCGTACCATTCCGAGGGAACGATGATCGCACGCGCATTCTTCACCAGTTCCGCCAGGTCGTCTCCGGATTTCAACCCGCAGAATGTCACATTTTTCAGATCGTGCTCGCGCACAAACGCCTCCAGCTCAGCCCGTTGCGGGCCGTCGCCGACGATATAGAGCGGGGCAGCGGGATAAGCGCGCGAAGCCCGGAGCAAGGTCATAATACCCTTCTCATCAGCAAGCCGCCCGAAGTAGAGCAGATAGTCACCCGCAAAAAAATGCGGCTCAAAATCCGCCAGGTTGATGGTGTAAAACAGATGGCGAATTTTGCCCTTGCCCACACCTGCTTGCTTGAATTTCTGTCCCATGAATCTGCTGGGTACGTGAAATATATCGATATTCTTTTCATGAATGCGGCAGGCGCGATGGAGGCTGCTTTCGACGGCGATCATCAGACTCGCAACCCTTGAGCCTTTGTGACAGCGTTCTTTGATCGGATGTAACAAGTTGCCGTCCATACATTTCTCGCACACCTTACCGGTCGATGGGTTGTAGAGACGATAGTTCGGGCAAACAAGCTTGTACTGGTGTACGGTTTGAATCACGGGGATATCGTGCTTTTTTAACGCATGCAAGATCGAGGGCGAGAGTTGATGGTCGATCATGTGCAGGTGCGCGACGTCGGGTTGCGCCTTTGCGATGAGTCTTTCCATCTGCTGCCTGGCCTGCATGGAATAAATCATACGGCCGCTGGCCTTGAGCATGGTGGCGGCTTTGCCTGCGACGCCATGACCATTATACTCGATGTTAGAGGTGAAATATGGCGCGTATTCCGTCTCGAAATTGTCCGGATGCTGCATTGAGAAGGGAATTACCTCATGTCCGTTTGCTTCCAGGACTTTGGCAAGCTCGAACATATAGCGCTCGGCGCCTCCCTTCACAAAATAAAACTTATCAACCATCAATATTTTCATGTACGACGTACTCCGTGCTCGGGTAGTGGCAGGGGCTGAGCGGGCCCACGCGGTATCTTGTCCACGCTCTCGCGCATTCTGGCGCGTTCGGCCTGCATCACCTGCTTTTGTTTTTGCATCTGCACTTCAATTTGTTTCACTTTGCGCAGGGAGAAAGTTATGCCAGCCAGCGCCCAGAATACCAGCTTAATCCTATAATGCTGGTATTCCGGGCCAATGTTTATAGCCACGATAAAGGCAATCAGCCCGCAGAACACACCGATGGCAACCGCATTGATGAAATTGTCTTTGATGATGCAATTGCGATAGGCCTCACGCAAGAACACAAATAATAATGCCGTAAAAAAGATGGCGCCGGGCACGCCAAGCTCAGCAGCAAAGCGAAGGAATTCATTGTGCACCGGGTGCCAGAAATTGAAATCGTCAAAAGAGTGCCATTGATAATTGTTGAGACCGACGCCCAGAAAGAAATTGGATTTAATGATGGGAATGGCGATGTCGATCATGCGGGAACGGTAGCGACCGTCAGCGCCGTGCTCAAAGCGATACTCGATCGTTTCCCAGTTGACCGCCGCGATCACCGCTGCTGCAATCATAAACACGCCGATGGTAAAAAAGAACCGCGGCCTGATTTTGCCCCCTCTGAACAATAAGACCAGCAACACAACCATCGAAACCAGAAAGCCAGCCCAGGACGAGCGCGACAAGGAAAGGAACAAGCCCATGATACCGAAACCGGAAATGGCGATCAGGAGCACCTTATACCAGGACCGCCGCACGAA
>CAZVSL010000395.1:0-2174 GCA_964629935.1 uncultured Calditrichaceae bacterium
GATGGCATACATTTCTTCCCAACCACCAAGCGCATTTAGTCCCAGGATGGTCACGGTGACGGCGCCGGCGATCAGCACAAACATCTGCAGCAAATCTGTATAGATAACGGCGCGCAAGCCGCCCAACACCGTATACAAACCCGTGGCAATGACAACGATCAAGGCGCCGGTCCAGAAGTTGATTCCCATCAGCGCTTCGAATACGATGCCACCTGCGGCAATGGTGACAGAGATTTTGGTGAGGACGTATCCGATAATGGAGATGATGGAAAGATAGTTTCTGGCGCCCGCAGAGTACCGTCGTTCCAGAAACTCAGGCATGGTGTAAACCTGGCTTTTCAGGTAAAATGGCACAAACACCCAGCCCAAAATCAATAGAATAAGCGACGCCAGAATTTCAAACTGCGCGACTGCCACGCCACTGTCCGCGCCCGTACCCGCCAGTCCAACCAGGTGCTCTGATCCGATATTCGATGCAAACAGGGACGCCCCGATAACAAACCAGCCTGTGTTTCTGCCTGCCAGGAAATATCCGGCCGCTGTCTCGCGCGTCGCTCTCTGCCGGAATGCCGCCCACCAGGCGACATAGAAAACAATCACAAAATACAGTCCAATGATGACATAATCAAAAACAGCCAGATGCTTTTGCATTCTCCCTCCCTCTTCTCAAAATGGATGCAACAGGATGGCTTATGAGCAGGTTTCAGTGCTTTTGAGTGGTAGAGCAATATGGTTCGCTGATTAAGACGGCGACAGGTGCTATTGTAACAGAAATCAAGCAGCTTTGCAACAGCAAAATGGCCATCAAAGATAAGAAGTGGGGCGCTATTTTAGCAGCAGAAGTTTGCGCACGGCACGACTGCGATCGGCGGAGATGGTGTAGACATAGAGGCCGCTCGCTACTTCACGGCCGGCATCATCCCTGCCATCCCACACCGCCTCATAGGCGCCGGCCCGACGCTGCCGGTCCACGAGCACTCTAACTTGCTGCCCCGTCAGGTTAAAAACAGTCAGCCGGACGGTAGAGTCTCGCGGCAACTCATAGCGAATGGTGGTCATCGGATTAAACGGATTTGGAAAATTCTGATGCAATGCGAACGTGCCCGGCGCCTGAGCTACTTCAGTGACAGCAGTCACGATGTCTACGATCTCATCGCTCACGTTGGCAGCCAGGACAAACGGGGCATGGACGCCGCTGCCAGAAAAAGATTGTGGCGATGATCCTTGCAGCAATCCATTCAGGTCAACATGAACGGTGAAATCCGTTTGCGATGAATCCTGAAATATCCAGCGTTTGAAAGCCGTACTTTCACCGGGAGAAAGACCACCGGCCGAGCTCGCAAGCTCATACTCAAACACAGCGCCGGCGCCATCCATGCCGTTGTCGCTATTTAAGACTGACACTACAGGCGGCTCAGGTCGCAAGGCAATAACGTCCGCCACAAGCGGCGCCGACAGTGTCTGAGATGATGTGTTGGTCCAGCGCACATCAAACTCAAAATTCCCGGATGCCAATTCGAAGCGTACATTCTGGATTTCAGGCCGAACCATGTGGTTGAGATTGTGCGCCACGGATTCGGAGATATACAGCACCAGACCATCATGGTCGGAGGCGCGCAACGGGGTGGTCCCATCATCGAGGCGCACCGCAGGCACATCTGCATTGCCGCGGGCATAGGCGACATCACTCACAAACGCATGCATGGCTTGCGAGGTCAGGATATGGTCTAATGCCTGGGCGCTGCCATCGAAAACAAACGAGTAGCGCTCTGAACGCGGCAGCCTGAGAATTTCGTTAACCAAATCTGGCTCGAATTCATCGCTGCCGGGCAACAGCGCCTGCCCCGGCCCGGCTTCTTTACCCATGATTTGCCAGAGCACGTGTGCATAGCCATCCGTAAATTCGAATGCGTTGAAGTCTCCCGTCACAATGAGCTTGATATCCGGTTCAGCTTGCTGCAGCCTTGCGATCATTCTGGAAACAGAAAGCGCCTGCTGATGTCGTTTGCGCCGCACGCGCGTGGAATCGCTGGTCTCGATGCCCAGACGGGAGCGCATGTGCAGATTCATGATCGTGACCGGCATGCCAGTCTGCAACCGCGCTCGCAGAATAAGCGGTGGCCGGTCGTGCAGGAAACTGCCATCGAAATCAAACTGCTCGCGCGCGCCCATTT
>CAZVSL010000395.1:2184-6167 GCA_964629935.1 uncultured Calditrichaceae bacterium
AACAGAATCGACCTGAACAGTCTGGCGTACAAGAAAACCGGTGTTGATGTCGCCGCGCCCGGGCTGCAGGTAGGCGGCATAATCAATGCCGGCATCGTCCGCCCGAATTTTGTCGGCGAGGAATTGCAAGGAGGTGATATTCTCTACCTCCTGCACAGCGAGAATAGCAGGAGCGCGCATGACCAAGCGGATGAAGCCGGAGAGCTTTGCCAGGCGGCTTTGAAAATCGCTTTCGGCGCTTGACAGCAGTAAAAGATTGAGCGTCCCGATGAGGGTATCATCCGGCTGAGGCTTTCGGACTGCACGCGGCAGATCGATGCTTTCAACCTCGAGTTGCGTAGGCCAAAGTTCATATCCGCCAAACTCAAAACCGAGGACGCCGGTGGCCGTGAAGCGCGAGCCGGCCAAAATCTCCCGATTCGGCAAGCCGAGGCGGTCCGGATCAAGCTCGAACAGTTCGGGATTGCCATCCCAAACCGGCAAGCCGCTCCGCCCGGGGAAGGCAATGCCGGGCTCGCGAAAGGCGCGTCTCTGGCCAGCCACAACATGGACTTCAGCCATGGGATCCGAACTAAATCGCTGGTTCCCGCTGCAAACTGTGCCGTCTTCAACCCGCACGCGCATACCCTCCAGGCGCTCGAGATCCGGAATTGCTTGAGGTTGACTCGGAGAAGGCGTCTGCTCATCGAGGAGAAATGGCGGCGGCAGCTCATTGCCGGAAGAGCGTACAGTCACCTCCGGCCCGTTCGCGATTTGGGTGAAATCGAAGAATTCAACCACCTGACCGGTCACATCAACCCTATCTCCTGTCTGAACAGCCGGAGCGCTGCCGGTGAACACATACAGGCCGTCCGATGTACCTGCATCTCCGTCAGCGCGTTCTGACGGCGTCTGGATGAAAAAGCCTTCCGGTCCCACGGCGATGACGATGTTGTCTTGCGTTTCGACTTCTGTATTGACCAGGGGGCTGGTCGGGGTGCTACCCTGTATTTGAAATATCTCGTAGCTACCGGTGATCGTGTCGCTGGCAGCACACCCGGGAAAAGGCGAGCCATTTGCCAATGTACCTGGAGAAAACAAAGCGCCGCCGGCGCCATTTGCGCCGGAGTGCAACACAAAATCGCTACCTGTAATATCCGGTTCACGCGTGATCGATTGGTTTCTTCCACCTTCCGCACCATAATTGAGGCTTGCGATTTCCATTGAACCGTCATCAATTGTCAGAATATCTCCGCTGTTGTTGAGTCCCAACGTACCGCTGCTGGCTGTTTGAACAACGGACTGCATAAATGTACCGCCCGGCTCGCCGCCGCCGAAAATCACAACCGCGCATAGATTCGGAATGACAGAATTGTCCGGGAAAATGTGGCGCGCGCCCGTGGCATCGGAGAGCCTCCAGCCTGACAGGTCAAGGGAGTCGCCGCTGATGTTCACCAGCTCAACAAATTCATCATCCGAACCATCGCGCACGCCGTCGCCGTTGGCATCGCCGTCCAGGCTGGCGGCAGGATCCGCCAGAACTTCGTTGATGACGAGCAGCTCGCTGCGGTCATTGTCGACAATCTCGACTACTGCGGAATCTGGCTCGGCGATGGAGGCGCTGTCGGCGGCGACCAGCGTGATGCCAAAGTTCTCAATCCCTTCCACGATTTCATCGTCATTCAGGATAACGGGAACTTCGGCTTGTGTCTGCTGCGGTGCAAACACGACGCGCATGGCGCTCGAATCGAAATCAACGTCTGCGGCCAGCGGCGAACTGCCAGCCGTGGCGCTGCCCTCGTGAAACGCGACATTTACGCGCACCGACAGGTCGAGATTGCCAAACCGTTGCACAGCAATTGGCTCGGTCACCACCTCTCCGTTTTCATGGTACTGATAAGCAGAGGCGAGGAAACGCACGGTTGCCGTGGTTGGTTGTGAAAACACCTGCCCACCATTGCACTCGCCGAAAGTATTTGGCGAAGCTGGCTGCCAGGCAAAATCCTCATAGAAAATTCCGCTTCCGGCAAGCTGCAAGGCGTGTCCTTGCGGCGTCGAGCTGGCCTCGGATACGCCAATGTCGACGCTGGTCATGCCAGCAGCCGGACCATCCGCCGCCGTGAACGAGCCTTCATAGCTGAGAAATTGCACGAGCTTGCCGGAGCCATCGACCAGAGCCATGCCGTCCGGCGCACCATTTTGGATGCCTTCGTGAAAGAACGCCAGGGTACCGAAGCCATCGCATTGCTCGGGCAGCACGCCCTCAAGCTCGATGGTATCGTAGACCGAACGCTGGCTTGAGCTGCCGTTGTACAGCGCGATTGTCCAGCCATGCAGGTCTGTGGCCGCCGGACCGGCGATCTCTACGCCCTCGCCAACATCCGCGCCGGAATTATCATAGTGCAGCTCATTGATAAAAACCGGCGTTTGCGCCAGGCACGGATTTGGCGCCATCAAGGCAAGCAAGCAAGAGCAAAGAAAAAATAATGGACACGCATTCTTTCCTGCCGATAGAAAACGTTTGATTGAATACAACCTGCTGCGGGAAACCATTGTCATTCCTCCTGTGCACTCTATACGATAATAGCAACGACGCCGGCAAAAGTCAGGCGACAGATGGCCACAGCGCCTGACTTTCCTGATGAGTGTTCGGCCACAGATGAAACTGCGGGATGAAAGGGACGTGAGAACTTCGGAATAATTTAGCAAAGCCGGAATCAAAGTCAAAGCAAAAAGCCATCGTCAAAGGTAGGAGACGATGGCTTTATGGGAGAAACTAAGTCGTTGTGTATGCCAATCATTCTGAATCCAAATTTGGATGGCTACTTCCGGCATCGTAAAACGAGTCGCTGGGAGAACTTTCGACAGTGAGTTTTTCAGCCGCCTTGTTATTCGCCTGCTCGGCCATGGTGATAGCTTCTCCTTGGTGATGGTGATTCTCGACACTGAAGACATTGAGCCAGATTAAGATGATAGTTTGCAAAACGGCCATGTGGAGCAAAAGCGCCAGGAGTTTCAAAACGGTGGGCATGGTCATTCCTCCCGCTTGGATAGCCCCCATTTCTCTTCTGCCTTTAGTAATATAGATGTTGTGAGATTGTGAAATTCCTCAGAATTTGCCATAATTTTTCTATTGTCGGTACATACAAAACTGAACATCTTTGGATACCGCATCTTGGGGCTTTTAGAAATGAGCACGGACTGCTTCATCTGCAACATGTCGGAAGTTGCACCTGACCAGCTACCCGCACACGACAAACCTGTTGCTTCTGACCGAAACTTTGTCGCTTTTCCCGCGCTCGGGCAGTTCATCGAAGGTTACCTGTTGCTGTCGCCGCGTCAGCATGTGCTCAACATGGGACTTCTATCCGGGGCAGAGACTGAGCAATTCCAGAGATTCAAAGATAAAATCCGCCGCCTCCTTTCCACGGTCTATAAACCACCCATATTCTTCGAACATGGAGCCATCTCTCCGGCAACGCTTCCTCCTTGCTGTCAAGAGCATGCACATCTCCACGCGATCCCGATGACTCTGATAGAACCGCCAGCAGCAGTCACCGAGACACTGCGTGGCAAGCAAATCACAAGTTATGATGAGGTGAGACGACGGGCGCAAGCGAAACAGCCCTATTTCTATTTGCAGCTCTCTGATGGCAAGCAATACCTGTACGAAGCAGGCAACCTTCCATCTCAATTTGGCCGGCGGGTGATGGCGGAGCTCCTCGGCATTCCGGATGAGTGGGACTGGGCGGTGTTTCCGCACTATGACAATATCGAGAAGACCTACCGTAAATTAAACTCGGGGGAACCCATAAATGACGTTACCGATCAAAGTCTATTTCGCACAGCCCATTGACTTTGTGCAAAAGAATGGCATCCAGCGAAAATTGCTGGCTTTCAGGAAACGGCTTGAATCGCTGCCGGTCAAAGTGCTTGCTCCATACGAGCACGAAAACACAGATGCCCGTTGTCTGAAATCGATGACCCGAGATTGTGCGCGAGAA
>CAZVSL010000396.1:0-6113 GCA_964629935.1 uncultured Calditrichaceae bacterium
ATTCTGACTTTTAGAGGGTAGGGTCGGTGTTCACGCTTCAGCGTGTCGTAACAGCTTAAACCGGACGAGCCCCGTAAACAGCACGGGGTTCTTACGACCGGAACCAAATCAAATTGTGAATTCGGTTTTGAATTTTGCTTTGTCATTTTGCATTTTCATATTTGAACTTTGATTTCCCAGTCTTGCCAAAAAATGCTAAGACTTTACGACTAAGGCGCCTAAAGGCTGAACACCCAACGTATTAACCTTCCGTTGCATGAATAATCCAGGCTAATCAAGTGCGTATTGCCCAGCTTAGCTATTGTTTTGTTTGCGCAAACGCAAGCGGGTCCCGAAGGCCATTACCAGCAAGCCAGCCCCGAGCAGAAAAACCGTACTTGGTTCAGGAATCACCGCTCCCCCAACCGAGTCGCTTCCATCATCTTCAAACCCAAGGAATCGAACGCCAATAAACTCGCCTGCTGAGGTTAGCTCGTTAACGAAACTCTGCTCCGTTAAGCCCAGAAGTCCTGTGCCTGTCAAGGTAAAAGTGAATGTTTCCGTATCCCCGACTCCTATTCCGGGATTTGGGGGACCTACTACGGTCAACCAACTGCTGCTAATCGAAGCGCCGATGTCAAAATTGCTGCCAAGTGGCGGCGCGCTGATGCCATCTTGAAAGGGCGTTGCGCCCAGTAAACCAAAATCGGTATCCGTAGCAGAAAGCGTCACTCCGGTAATTTGATCGTTGGGGTTATTAAAAGCAAAGGCGGTAATAAAGCCGCCGTTTGCCAAAGGAGAGGTGTTCGTCAACTCTATTATAAGCGTTGCAGATGTCGCACTACTCGCACTATAGCTGATATCCCCCGTGAAGCTTCCCAATGTACCTGTACCAAAAATACCAAGCGCGAAACTGGATTGTGGTGCAAGAATCATGGTTGAGAACCATGCCACATAAGCAAACCAGGATTTTCTCATGACAGCCTCCGTAGTATAGGGATAGCAAGATGATTATGTTCAAAATTAACGTGGCTCTGTTAAAGCACAAAGCGTGCCAGAAAAGCTGAAGTCTCGTTGTTGTCTACATTTGCAGTGGGCTTAAAAATTAATGAAAACAAAAGCATAGCGAGTAAGAACACAAGCCTGCTCAAATAAGCTGGCAAACCAGGAAGCTGCATCAGCAGATGGAACATCCGGACTAGGGGATCTGCATACAAGATATAGAAAATATTAGAGTTAGCCACAGATTAATTCATTGTAAAGAAGTCCGACACGAATTAAGTTATTGTTATTATACGAAACTAAGGCTACTTGTCATGTTCATATCGTCGGGATTCTGGACAATTATATGCTGTCGAGGTCTTTGTCAAATACATTGCATGCCAAGGCTGTCAATCTACCTGATACAGGTGTACGTCAATTCGACACTTCTCAGGGTACTGTGATTTAGACGTTTATCGCCAATATCACCAAATCGCATGTCGGATAAGTCGACAGGTATGCCCCCAAAAGTGCAACACGCCAAAATCGTATAAAGCTTTGTATTAACAGCCTCTTAAGCGATCATGCCCTGCTGTGGCACAGATGTTGAGGATAATAAACCAGACGGAGCCGAATTACAAGTACATTTTGAGCCGATTTCGAGGAGGAACACATGAAGTCTCTTACTGCTATTGCTGTATCGCTTGCTTTATCCTTTCTGCTGCTTTTTTCTACCAGTTTGTCAGCATTTCCTATAGGATTCCAGCTTTTCGCGGATTCTGCACCGAATGTCTTTGGGTCGCCAGACTGGGCACCGTGGTGGACACAAACCAAGACAGACGTCGTTGCAGGCTCGTTTACCAACATGAGAACCGGCGCCTTTCCCGGCACCACCACCATGTCGCCCTATGATGAAATCGTCTACAGCACCGGCGACCTGGGGAAGCGGCTGCACTGGATTTATTGGTTACCGGGTACCTCAACCGCCAGCCTCGATGGCTTGTTCGAAGTGAAGTTTGTGGTCGATTGGGCCGGCACTGATTATACCTATGACTGGGGTGCTGGCGCCTGGGCGGTTAACAGTTCCGGTGTGGGCTGGATTCAACCCGGCAGTTGGGAAAACTACAGCGGCGGCGTGATCGGGTCTTTTGGCCACGCCTGGTGGGCTCGTGACGATGACGCGCCCCCCGGCGACACCGGCGGCAGCGCCTATGATGAAACCAATCAGGCTGATATCGATGCCCTGGCTGCGCTGGTACTTTCCCGGCAGACATTTGCCCGTGGCTTGGCGCGCTACCGCCCCTCTACGGCAGATGCCTGGTCTGTGCAGTCGATGCAGGTAAACGTGGTGCCGGAACCGGGCACGATTGCGTTGCTCGGTGTTGGTTTGCTGGGGTTGGGAGTGATGGCGCGCAAGCGCAGCAAGTGAGTCGAGTTTACATCCATTAATCTGCCTTATCAGCCTGATGCTCAGACCAAATCATCAGGCTGAGTGGTACCGATTATACTGTGATTCCGGAGCCTGGCACGATAGCACTTCCCGGCCTTGGTTTGTTAGGACTTGTCATAAGTACGATTTGCAACGAGGTAGAACTCGACAATAAACTCCGAAGGTTTTGTTGGATCTCATGATCAGTCCCCAAAATATGCAAAAATGGCGGATGAGTTTCATCCGCCTTTTTGCATTACCACACGCTCCCTTTCCATACTCCGGATAGCCCCACAACTGCTGTCCAGGATTCCGACAACTTTCAATTGCTTGTTATTTCACAGCTTACATCAACGCATAGAAGCGGATGTCGAAATGACTAACAATCAAGGATGATTCAGGCTGATGAGCGAGTTTAGCTAAGGTCTTGTAATTAATAGTCCTGAAGCACTCAGGTGCTCCCTGGCATGAATCTTGGGAGAAACATTAAACTGACGAATGAAATGATCAGATATGTTTCATGGTGTCAAGAGTGCAATAAGATTCTTACTCGAAAATAAGGTGAGATTGAAATGAAAATAATACCTGTAATTTTGGCAGTCATCTTGTGTCTGGTCAGTGTGCAAGCTGGATATTCGATGATCATTGTTGGTCTCGTAAAAACTGGAGGTGATACGGGTGCGCCTTCCCCGGTTGTTGTCCACAACGGCTTGGTATCTGGCGCTTTATCCTATGTCGACAGGGTTGCAACATGGGACACCATCCCAACTCATCTGATAGGTGCTGATTACGTCAAGACCGAAAATGACGACAAGAATGGCGGCGCTACAGGAGAGCAGTATTCGGTGACATTAGCGCACGAGGCAGTTCTACACGTGTTTGTGGACCAGCGGCTTGGTTCTCCAAACAGCTCGAATAAACTGACATGGTTATTGGATAACAGTGTTGTAACTGGTGGGTTTATAAAGTCCGGAGAAATTGTTCTGCAGGATTTTCCGCCTTTTAATCCGCCAACCAATGATTTTCTGTTTGATGTTTGGAGCGTTCGCGTATCCGCAGGGACCTATAACTTGGGAGAACAGACAGGCGCGTCCATGTACGGAATTGCTGCCACACCGATTCCTGAGCCCGGCACGATCATGTTGCTTGGAGTTGGATTGCTGGGATTGGGTCTCGTGGCTCGCCGGCGGTAGAGTTGTCGACGCTCATTTCATTCGGTATTTCCAACAATATGCTCGCCGTCTCATCACTCAAGCTTCTGGCAAATGGCGGGGCTGATAATTTGCGTATTATCACAGCCACGCCGGAGCCAACTACTCTGCTTCTGCTCGGAGTGGGTGTTCCGGGACTTGCGTTAATCGGAGGTTTTCGCAGGCGCATCCTGAGGGGTTAACCACAGGAGTGATGTCAGGAGCATAATCTGAAACATGATTGACTCAAATTGTCGGATTTGTAAGTTGTGCGCATCACTTCTTGCCAACTATCTTCATTTGTCGGTATATTTTCGAATGTTAACGGTACTACCATAACCTAGCTCCCAAAATACTCAAACTATCGTACCGACAAGATGAACTTATTCACGTCTTCCTCTATCAAATTAGTTCTGCTGACATGTCTGGCTTTCAATCTCGGATGTGCCGTTCTGTCCGGCAACCGCGCGCAACAGGATGAAGAATGGTTCGAGAATCCGGAAATAGCGCAGGCCCTGTCAGAAGCCATCCGGGCAGCCATGCACCATCTGCTGGAGATCATGCCCATCTCCGATGCGTGGTTTGAGAATACACCCATTTCCATCGTTTCGGAAGACAGGGGTATTCTCGATGGCACAATAACCCACTTCTGCCTCAGGCATGCGGAGCAGCAGGGCGTCTTCAGTCGCTGGCATATCTACAGAACCTCAAACGACCATCTGAACCATGTCAACACGTTGTACTTTGACAGCAGCGAAGCGCCCGGCGCTGCGGCTGATTCTCTCTTCCTCAACATTTATGAGACTTCTGCCAAATTCAGGGCAGGCCGGGACAAAGATTTGTCCGGAATCAAGGTGATTTTTTGGCTTGATTCTTCCGAGCAACAGCCTGTCGCCACAATCGAGTTCATCCGAGACAAAAGCCAAAAATACACGCTTGTATGCCCGGTACCATCGCATTGAGGTTGTTCAGAGGTTGAAGGGTCCCGAGGTTGAGATGTCCCGAGGTTGAAAGGTTCCGGGTTCTTAGCCCGCAACCTGTGAACTTGCAATCTCAGAATCCACCTAACCCGGACCCAGAATGCAAGACATCTAAAGCCCAGAACTTCTGCACCCGGAACCTCAGAACCTCTCTCAGGCAACCGGCGTGACCGGTGCGCCGACCGCTACCTTCAGTTCATGCTCGCCTTCCGATCTTGCGATGATGACCGTGCCGCTGCTGTCACTCCAGACATTGACTGCCGTACGCATCATGTCGAGAATGCGGTCCACGGCGAGTATGAGACCCACGCCTTCCAGCGGCAGTCCGACCGCGCCGAGGATGACAGCGATCATCACCAGGCCGGCCATGGGAATGCCGGCGGCGCCGATGCTGGCCAGCAACGCCGTAAATACCACGATCATCTGTTGTCCGAAAGCGAGCTCGATGCCGTAGGCCTGCGCGATGAACATGGCCGCCACGCATTCATACAGGGCTGTGCCATCCATGTTGATGGTGGCGCCTAATGGCAACACGAAACTCGAGGTCTTGTTGGACGCGCCGGAGTTTTCTTCGACGCATTGAATGGTCAGAGGTAGCGTGGCCGAGGAGGAGGAAGTCGAGAACGCCGTGAGCAACGCTGCTGACATGGCGCGCGCGTGTGCAAATGGATTCACGCGCCCGATGAAAAACAGCAGCAATGGCAATGTAACAGTCGCATGGATGAGCAAGCCTCCCATCACCGTAATCATATAGGTGCCCAGCGGCATAATGACATCAAAGCCGGTCTGAGCGATAGTGCGCGCCATGAGCGCAAACACGCCAATAGGCGTAAAGCGGATGATAAAGTGCGTCAGTTTCATCATCACTTCGAAGACGCCCTGGAAAAAGTTTGTCAGATTCTCTTTGTGAGGATCAGGGGCCTGCGTGATGAAAAAACCGAACAGCAGGGAGAAGAAAATCGTCGGCAGCATATCGCCTTCGACCATTGCCTGCAATGGGTTGGTAGGGATGATGCCAAGCATGGTTTCGCCCAGGCGTTTGGCATTGGCAGCCAGTTCTTCCGGCGTTGCCTCCAGACCGATATTGGCGCCGACGCCCGGCTGCAGCAGGTTGACCAGAACCAGACCGGTCAGGATTGCGAAAACGCTGGTCGATACGTAATAAGCAAAGGTCTTCAGGCCCATTCTACCCAGGTTTTGCGCCGAGCCGATGCTGGTAACGCCGGTTATGATTGAAGATACGATCAGGGGCACGATGATCATGCGCAGAGCACGCAAGAAGATTGTACCCAGCACTGCAACTTTGTCCGTGACAAACGGCTCGAAGTGAAAAGCTCTGGAAACAAATCCGAAAATGACACCGATAATAAGCGCGATCGCAATCTGCCAATGCAGTTTAAGCTTCATGCTCCCTCCGGTTGGTTGTTCTTGTGTTGTGCGCGATATGCGTGTTTCGAACTTAATATATAGGAAATACGGGCAGGTGTACCTAACCCGACTTATTCATAAAAATGCGCTTCGCGTAGGGAAAGTCTCCGCTCAACAACAGCGGAG
>CAZVSL010000397.1:0-4872 GCA_964629935.1 uncultured Calditrichaceae bacterium
GCTGTCGTTGTAATCGAGATAGCGCACCAGGGCGCTGTTATAGAGTGCAGCAAAATCCGGCGCCGTCGCGACGCCGCCTGTCAGGGTGCAAGGCCCCTTATGGCCGAAATCCCTGATATGCTCACGGATCATCTTGATCGGGGGGCCAGCCACAGCTCCGATAGCCGTGCCCAGCGAGTCCAGAACACGAATTCTGATCTGCTCTCTGGCGGCTTCAGACATATCTGTAAAAGATGCCTCATTTACGAAACGAGCGAGTTGCTGTACGATAGTCATAGGCCCATGTCCTACTTAAATTAACCTAAACTCGCAATTAGAAACAAATTCAAAACATGATGCATCTGGAAAAAATTCAAATATCAAAATTCTAACCTGAACTATTCATAAACTACGTGTCATTCTCCGCAAACTGCTCGGAGCAAGATGCAGGAGGAATTTCGTTAGAAAATAAAGGGTTAGCCTGCCAACAAGACTCCTTCTGCCTGCAGGACATCATGATCCAATAGCCATGACAGCAGAGCGGATAATATCCAGCACCGGCGCCGGATACACACCCAGCCAAATCAAGGCAAGCGTAAGTACAATGAGTACGATGCTGCCGCCCACTGGCAATCGAATCCGGCCCTGTTGCGCAGGCTCCGTTTGCGCAAACATAGCCACGACAATGCGCAGATAATAGAACAGACCGATGGCGCTGTTGACCACCAGAATAATAACCAGCGCCCACTGCGCCTCGCTAACGCCGGCAGCGACTACAAAATACTTGCCGACGAAGCCGGAGGTGAGCGGAATGCCGGCCAGCGATAGCAGGGCGGCAGTAAACGCGGCTGCCAAACCAGGATGGCTCCAGAACAAGCCCCGATAATCCTCCACAGATACGCGCTCTTCGCTGCCATCGACCAGCACGCTGATGATACCGAAAGCGCCGAGCGTGGTGACAAAATAGGCCACCAGATAGAACGTTACCGCCTCAGCCGCCAGCCGGCCACCGGCTACAAACGCCACCAGCAAATATCCCAGATGCGCGATGGATGAATAGGCCAGAATGCGTTTGACATTGTCCTGCAGCAATGCCAGCAGGTTTCCCACAAACATCGAAGCAATCGCGATGACGCTAAAAACCGTAAGGATAGCGGCATATTGATAGCCGCCTATCTCGACAAAATAACGCAACAGCAAGGCGAACATGGCTCCCTTTGAAACCGTAGCCAGATATGCGGTAACCGGTGACGGCGCACCCTGATACACATCCGGCGTCCACATGTGGAACGGCGCCACCGCCAGCTTAAAGCCGATGCCAACCAGCATCAGAGCAAGGCCTACCAGCAGATACAGGCTCACAGCCTCAGTGCGCATGGAGATCAGTGTAGCAATTTCGCCAAATTGTATCGTGCCCAATTCAGCATAGATCAAAGCCATGCCGAACAGCAAAAAGGCCGAAGAAGCTGCTGCCAGAATCAGGTATTTTGTGCCGGCCTCCAGCGACAGGTTGCTGGCGCGCAGGTAAGCGATCATCACATACAGGCTAACGGTCAGCAATTCGAGTCCCAGGAAGAACGAAGCAAAATGGTTACTCGCTACCATCACCGCTGATCCCAGCGTCGCCAGCAGCAGGACGATGTACAGCTCTTCAGGATTGCCTTGTTGCTGCCTTGCATAGCCATAAGCGAAAATCACCACGGCTAAGGTCGAAGCAAAGATCAGGGCCATATAAAAATGGGCGTACGCATCTAGAATTAGCAGATCTGTGACACTTTGCGCCGGCGCCGCGCCGTGCATGAAAGTCGCAAGCAAGGCTGCTATCAAACCAGCAGCGCTCAGGCTCGCTGCCAACAGATGATTGCGCTTGAATGCCACCGCCAGCAATACAACCAGAGCGGTGACGGCAATGATAAGAATGGGCAGCAACGCTATCAGCTCGGTTTGGCTCACTGTACCCCTCCAGACAGATTTAAGATAATCCTAAATTCGGTTTTGAATTTTGCTCTGTCATTTTGCGTTTTCATATTTGCTCTTTGCTTTCACGCGAGCATGGCAAATCAAATATCGAGATGGAAAAATCAAAACGACATGCTAAAATCCAGGCTTGTTCTCTGCCCTCTTTACGAAGCGAGAATCTATCGCATCGTTATCACGATCCCTGGCGACTTCCGCACGTTCCTGAATCGACTGCAGCGCCGGTCGGGCTGTGTTCAGCACGGGCTGCGGCGCCAGTCCGAGCCAGACCAGGGTCACGATCATGGCGCCAAACATGATCAGATGTCTGGCGGATAAATCAGGAATTTGCCATGATTCGCGTGGCTCGCCATGAAAGCTGCGCTGGATAATCCACAATGAGTAGATGGTCGCTGCAACAAGGCCAATGGTGGCAAGAATGGTTAGCAGCTTGCTTGCCTCAAAAGCGCCTACCAGCACCAGGAACTCGCCGACAAAATTACCCAGGCCGGGCAGGCCCAGGGAAGCCATAGCAAAAAACATAGCGACGCCGCCCATGCGCGGAACCGTTTGCCACAACCCGCCCATTCGGTTCATATCGCGGGTGTGGATATGTTCCTGCAATGTGCCAACCAAAATGAAGAGCGCGCCAGTGCTGAAGCCGTGACAAATCATTTGCATGATCACACCCTGCATGGCCAGCTCCGTGTTGGCAAAGGCACCCAGAAGTACAAAGCCGAGGTGGCTCACGCTGGTATAGGCAACCAGACGTTTGAGGTCATTTTGGGCAAACGCCAGAATCGCGCCATAAATAATACCGATGACACCCAGCGCCATGGCAACAGGGGCAAACTGGGCTGCCGACTGCGGGAAAAATGGCAATATGAAACGCAGTATTCCATAAGCCCCGGTCTTCAGCAGCAAGCCAGCGAGGATGACGCTGCCGGCTGTCGGCGCCTCTGTGTGGGCATCCGGCAGCCAGGTGTGAAATGGAAACATCGGCAGCTTGACTGCAAACGCCACGAAAAACCCCAGCATTAGCAGCATGCTAACCTGTGGCGTCATCGAAGTGCCAAGCAAATCCATATAGTTGAAAGTCAGGATGCCGGTATTCTGGTAATGCAGAAAGCCGAGTCCGACGATGGCAATGAGCATCAATAGGCCACTGGCTTGCGTAAAGATGAAAAACTTGATGGCAGCATAGGTGCGGTTTTCATGGCCCCAGATTCCGATGAGAAAGTACATCGGAATGAGCATCATCTCCCAGAAGAAATAAAACAGGAACAAGTCCAGCGCTAAAAAGACACCGATTACGCCCGCCAGAATCCAGAGCAGATTGAAATGGAAAAACGCCACTCTTTCCTGAATTTCACTCCAGGACGCCATGACTGAGATCAGACCCAGAAAAGCTGTGAGCAGGACCATGAGCAAGCTCAGGCCGTCCACAGCGAGATAAAGATCGATGCCATATTGTGGTATCCAGCTCTGGCGGTATTCGACCAGCCAGGCGCCACGCTCCATCAGGTTCATCAGGGTAAAATGCTGGCTCCACAACACCAGCGCCAGCACAAAGTTGATGGCCATAGCCAGAAACGCAACCCATCTGGCGGCCAACGGATTTTGTCGACCTAAGAGCCAGGCCAGCAATCCTGCAACGAGTGGAATTGCAATTAACAATATCAGAATCATAACATGATCACCATCGCGATTATGATAATTGTGCCGGCAACGATAACAGCCGCATAGTTGCGGACGCGACCTGTTTGTGTCAGTCGCAAGCCGTGATACATGGCTTGCAGAAATCGGGCAAGCCCGGTGTACAGCCAATCGATCGCGTCTGCTTTATTGATATTCGCCAGCCAAATGTAGGGCCTCACAAATAATCTATCATAGAGCCAGTCGAAGCCCCAGCCATCAAACCAAAAGCTATGCAGTCCTGACAGCGCCGGTTCAGAAGTTTTGACAGCGGCTTGCGGTTTCTGCAGATAGAATCGATAAGCCAAGAAGATACCGAATATGGTTACAAGCGCCGCAATGCCCTGAAACAAAAGCTCAGTGCTCACAGACGGATGCAGCGCCGGCACATCAGGCAGGACTGTGTGAAGTTGACTGGAGAAAACGGTTATATGACCCAGCGTCGCCGGCGTTTCCACAAAACCTCCGGCAATGGACAATACCGCCAGTACCACCAACGGCACAGCCATCGCCATCCCTGGAGACTTGTCAGGTTCAGTGCGGGCGTCACCATAAAATGTGATAAAAATCATGCGGAATGTGTAGACAGCCGTGATAAAGGCGCCCAGCAATCCGGCTGCCCACAACCACGGGCTGCCGATCTCGGAGGACCACGCAAGCCACAAGATCATATCTTTGCTGTAGAAGCCGGCCGTAACCAGCGGCAGAGCAGCGAGCGAAGCGCCACCGATGAGAAAGGTCCAGAACGTCACCGGCATGCGCTGTCTGAGGCCGCCCATCTTAAACATGTCGTGCTCATGGTGCAAACAGTGGATGATTACGCCTGCTCCCAGAAACAACAGCGCCTTGAAAAAGGCGTGGGTCATAAAATGGAACATGGCGGCTGCATAAGCTCCGACTCCCAAAGCCAGGAACATATAGCCGATTTGACTGATCGTGGAGTAAGCCAGAACGCGTTTGATATCCCGCTGTGTCAGAGCACTAACACCGGCTATTAATAAGGTTAAAGCGCCAACCACCGCAACCAAAGTCTGTACCACAGGCGCCAGTTGAAACAAGACGTGAGTGCGTGCGATCAGATAGACACCAGCGGTCACCATGGTTGCTGCATGGATAAGCGCGCTCACAGGTGTCGGGCCAGCCATAGCATCCGGCAGCCAGGTTTGCAGGGGCAATTGCGCTGATTTGCCGACAGCGCCGCCCAGCAACAGAGCCGCGGCAGCTATTGCGATGCCAGAGCCA
>CAZVSL010000397.1:4882-6075 GCA_964629935.1 uncultured Calditrichaceae bacterium
TGCAGCAGTTCCTGGATGTTAAGCGTACCAAGGTTGGTAAATAGAATGAACATGCCGATGGCCATCGCCGTATCACCGACGCGCGTAACTACAAAAGCCTTGCGGGCCGCATAACCGTTCGCGGGATCTTTATACCAGAATCCGATGAGCAGATAACTGCACAAGCCGACGCCCTCCCAGCCAAGATAGAGCAGCAGCAGATTGTCAGCCATCACCAATACCAGCATGCTGCCGACAAACAAGTTCATATAAGCGAAGAACCGACTGTAGCCTTCATCTTCGCGCATGAATTCCACGGAATACAGATGGATAAAAAATCCGACAAAGGTGATGACAAACATCATCACCAGGGCAAGTGCATCGAGATGAAAAGCGATGGCCGGATTGAAGTTCTCAACATCAATCCAGGTCCAGAGCGTCTGTGTAAACGCATCGCCCGGTGGGGGCGCTCCTATAAAGGATGCTCCTATAATAATTGTGAGCAACGCTGCAACACCGATTGAGCCTACGCCCACGCCGGCGATGACACCCTTAGTCAGTCGTGCACCGAAAAGCGCAAGAATGAGAAATCCGAGAAAAGGTAAAAACGGAACAAGCCAGAGCAAGGTTAGCATATTTCTTAAACAGGTTTGAATTGGACAGTTCTTTTACCACCAAGAACTCGAAGGGCACTAAGGACCACCAAGGATTCGATCATATTAGCTGTCAGGGAAACACAAATTAGTGTCTTGAGCTCTATTCAATAGCTTTGTGAATATTAGTGTCTTCGTGGTAAAAAGATTCATAAATGCTCAACGTTTAAATCGAAACTCACAACTTGGCTTAGAAACAGGCGCGCACAACACCGCCATCCACGCGCAGCGCAGCGCCATTGGTGGCAGATGACAACGGACTGCAAACATAAGCCACGAGATTAGCAACCTCTTCCGTCGAAGCAAACCGTTTGAGCAATGAAGTAGGGCGTGCCTTTTCAAAAAATTCACGCTCTGCGAATTTCCTCCAAAGCCTCATACACTGATTCCGCGGTTCTGCCATTCAGAATGACCCGCGCTTTTTCACGGGCAAGAAGTCTGGCAATGGCAAAGCCGATGCCTTTGGTTGAGCCTGAAACAAAGGCTAATTTATTTGCAAGTTTGTGTTCCATGGTAGTCTCTGTCTTTGTGATTCTCCTTAGCACATTTCAATGACATGGT
>CAZVSL010000398.1:0-6032 GCA_964629935.1 uncultured Calditrichaceae bacterium
ACTATGGTAGGATTGAAACAAATCCTGACACAACTGACTACTACGACGAGATGACAACTTTTAATCGCACTATGGTAGGATTGAAACAGCACAAACAACTGGAATACGCACACTGCCGAGACGCTTCTTTTAATCGCACTATGGTAGGATTGAAACTATTTCTGAATTTCGTATTTCATTACTCTCTTCTTTGTTCTTTTAATCGCACTATGGTAGGATTGAAACCTTGATGCTACTGAAGGTTCTGTACGAGTGCATGATATCTTTTAATCGCACTATGGTAGGATTGAAACGGAAATTCTTTCTGTATACCAACAACAGCATGACCGCACTTTTAATCGCACTATGGTAGGATTGAAACACAACACCCTGTATAACAACGCAAATCCGGCGCAGACTTTTAATCGCACTATGGTAGGATTGAAACTTCTATAATTAAGCCAGTGTTGCCTCTTGGTCTGTCCTTTTAATCGCACTATGGTAGGATTGAAACCTGAAAGCTCCGCTACCGCCGCTTGAGACTGTGACACTTTTAATCGCACTATGGTAGGATTGAAACAAATCTTCGTTTCCGTGATTTGTCGCTGCACTATCACTTTTAATCGCACTATGGTAGGATTGAAACTGGCAATGCGCAAATATCAAGCGCAGGTCGCAGTGCAACCTTTTAATCGCACTATGGTAGGATTGAAACGCAGCACCTGCACCTCCAGCGAAAGCTCTACCAAGCTTTTAATCGCACTATGGTAGGATTGAAACTCTGTCTGAGTTGAGTGCGCCTCGACCACCAACTGCGGCTTTTAATCGCACTATGGTAGGATTGAAACATTGTTAGCAAGTGCTATCTTTACTGTCCGATGTTCAACTTTTAATCGCACTATGGTAGGATTGAAACAAAACATAGAGCCAGGCATAATATTTCGGCTGGTTCTCCTTTTAATCGCACTATGGTAGGATTGAAACGGCTTCGTTCCAACGCCAAGTCCAAAGGGAGTTAACCCTTTTAATCGCACTATGGTAGGATTGAAACGCGAGGATGTACAGCTAGAAGGCGTACTGCTTTCCACTTTTAATCGCACTATGGTAGGATTGAAACAGTTTTATAACGCCATCACACAAGGGTTGCTCGGCGAGGCTTTTAATCGCACTATGGTAGGATTGAAACGCAGAAGTGAAGGACAATGACATTCGTGTCGACCGACTTTTAATCGCACTATGGTAGGATTGAAACCCTATTTTGCGTTGCAGCAGCTCAACTTGATCTGCTTTTAATCGCACTATGGTAGGATTGAAACAGGTGGATACGATCATCAAGGCCGGCTATAATACAAAGCCTTTTAATCGCACTATGGTAGGATTGAAACCAATATCGCCTGGTCAGGCTGAGATCAGACCCAGAGCTTTTAATCGCACTATGGTAGGATTGAAACTCAATCTTGTATACAGTATAGGTCTTAGTTATGCTTCTCCTTTTAATCGCACTATGGTAGGATTGAAACATAATCAAAACAAGATGATCAAAACAAGATGATCAATACTTTTAATCGCACTATGGTAGGATTGAAACAAAACATCTTTGAGAAATTAGTTATTTCCTCTTCATTCCTTTTAATCGCACTATGGTAGGATTGAAACACGTATAAAAGTCTGCGTGTATTCTGATTGCGAATGACTTTTAATCGCACTATGGTAGGATTGAAACAAATAAATGAGCCTGTGAGATTATTTTCCAGCTCCTCCCAGCTTTTAATCGCACTATGGTAGGATTGAAACGAAAACCAGATGCCGCCGTCCTGTCTATTTCTCTCCTTCTTTTAATCGCACTATGGTAGGATTGAAACTGGCCTGATTAAAGGCCGGCATGAATGTCGCCTTGTAGCTTTTAATCGCACTATGGTAGGATTGAAACAGCCGCTTGTAAACGGTAATAAAAACCCGGCCTTCTTTCTTTTAATCGCACTATGGTAGGATTGAAACAGATAGCACATCAAACGGTCGTTTGCTGCCACGCCGTCTTTTAATCGCACTATGGTAGGATTGAAACTTTGTTAGTGTCGCGTTTGGCGTTTTAGTTATGTAGCTTCTTTTAATCGCACTATGGTAGGATTGAAACCAATACTATTGTTGCTATTCGCGGTTGCTGCGGCAACTCTTTTAATCGCACTATGGTAGGATTGAAACGATTACTCAGTGCAGTATAGTGGGATGGGTGACTATCCCTTTTAATCGCACTATGGTAGGATTGAAACAACAAGTAAAGCGCAGTTGACATATTCAACTTGGCCGTCTTTTAATCGCACTATGGTAGGATTGAAACGGAAATCAAGGTCGATGTACGGACCTTCTGCGCCGCATTCTTTTAATCGCACTATGGTAGGATTGAAACATAGCTGAAATAAGCGGAGAATACTTACTTATTCTCTTTTAATCGCACTATGGTAGGATTGAAACAACTTGTTCTTTTTTGGTTGTTTGTCGATCTTCTTATCTTTTAATCGCACTATGGTAGGATTGAAACGCGACGCAGTTGGAGTTGAAGCTATGAAAAAAATCGACTTTTAATCGCACTATGGTAGGATTGAAACCCAGAACGACGGCGCCGATGGCGGTGGCAAGGAATTCAACTTTTAATCGCACTATGGTAGGATTGAAACGTCATCTTCTGTGTGTTAATTTTTTTAGCACGGCTTATCCTTTTAATCGCACTATGGTAGGATTGAAACAGGCCGGCAAATATGAATTGGCTCTTGCCATCAACTCTCTTTTAATCGCACTATGGTAGGATTGAAACGACTTAAGACACATCTCTGCTTCTATCCAGAATGAGCCCTTTTAATCGCACTATGGTAGGATTGAAACATTGCTCTTTGATGTATGCATCAATTTCGGACTTAAGACTTTTAATCGCACTATGGTAGGATTGAAACATCACTATTTCATAATACAGGTTCTCCAGCAAATGGCGCTTTTAATCGCACTATGGTAGGATTGAAACACCAACCGGTTGGCCATGGTCCCCACAGGTAGCACCCTTTTAATCGCACTATGGTAGGATTGAAACTACGCAGGCGGCGATATCAGCCTAAAACACAACTGGATACTTTTAATCGCACTATGGTAGGATTGAAACGTTCAAAAAGCGGAGAATATTTCTTCAAATCCGCCGCTTTTAATCGCACTATGGTAGGATTGAAACCGTCATCATCCCCCCGAATGTGGATCATTAGAAAATCTTTTAATCGCACTATGGTAGGATTGAAACGTGCAACTGCGTCATTCGCAATTGTCATCACGCCCGCTTTTAATCGCACTATGGTAGGATTGAAACCCTTCAATCACGACCAGACTGAGTTTTGCGCTAATCCCCTTTTAATCGCACTATGGTAGGATTGAAACACGTCTAAGTTCCTTCGTGTCTTGCATAATCTTTCTCCTTTTAATCGCACTATGGTAGGATTGAAACAAATCCTGACACAACTGACTACTACGACGAGATGACTTTTAATCGCACTATGGTAGGATTGAAACACCTCAATCATTGACCGGTTCGGTAGTTTATCATCCATCCTTTTAATCGCACTATGGTAGGATTGAAACATGAACATTTGCTGGTATTGAGCTATACGAAATAATTCCTTTTAATCGCACTATGGTAGGATTGAAACTTGGTTTCAGGCTTGCAATTCACGTGTACTTCCGTTCCGCTTTTAATCGCACTATGGTAGGATTGAAACATGGCGTTGCCGTTGGCGCAAATGGCGGAATAATTGACTTTTAATCGCACTATGGTAGGATTGAAACACTGTAAGAAAGCCCTGGTCATTGACATAAAACTGCGTCTTTTAATCGCACTATGGTAGGATTGAAACACATATTTAAACTGCTCTTCCTCCTTCATGGATAAGTGCTTTTAATCGCACTATGGTAGGATTGAAACTTGCCTTGTTGTTGTTTCGTTATTGCATATATTGGCTCCCTTTTAATCGCACTATGGTAGGATTGAAACATAGGCTGTGATTGGGCCGTTCAATCGACTGTCTCAAGCTTTTAATCGCACTATGGTAGGATTGAAACAGAGTAATGATAATCTCACCCGTGCCGTTCGGATACACCTTTTAATCGCACTATGGTAGGATTGAAACATGAAAATAACGAGTTATGAAAAGTGGCTTGCGGACTTTTAATCGCACTATGGTAGGATTGAAACAAATCATTGATCGCTTCTTCCAGTATCGGATCATGGTCTTTTAATCGCACTATGGTAGGATTGAAACGCATAGAGAGGATAAAGATTGATGCAGACCAATTGTTTGCTTTTAATCGCACTATGGTAGGATTGAAACGGCGCTACACCCGTGATTGTGATCCCTGTTTCAGTTCTTTTAATCGCACTATGGTAGGATTGAAACGAAATCTGATTTGCTGATTGAGCTTGACGATGAGCTGCTTTTAATCGCACTATGGTAGGATTGAAACGCGGCAGAGTTGTTTGTGAGAAGGGCGATACCAGAAATCTTTTAATCGCACTATGGTAGGATTGAAACTGGGAAACGCTATAACTACACAATCACCTGCCACAGCACTTTTAATCGCACTATGGTAGGATTGAAACCTTGCCGAAAATGTTTTGAAACATTGAATGGCAAAAGGCCTTTTAATCGCACTATGGTAGGATTGAAACAGCCAATCCATCCAGTGCAACCCGCCGTGATGTACCAGCTTTTAATCGCACTATGGTAGGATTGAAACTTTGCTCTATCAATAAGATCGTCAACGTCTTCTGCTTTTAATCGCACTATGGTAGGATTGAAACTTCTGAAATTTCTCTTTTTGTACTATAATAGAATCATAACTTTTAATCGCACTATGGTAGGATTGAAACTGAGTAGGCAAATTCCTATCACAACATATACATTGGTCTTTTAATCGCACTATGGTAGGATTGAAACATACTAATGTCCTCGGTTATGAACTGTTTTCTTGGACCTTTTAATCGCACTATGGTAGGATTGAAACAGAGCAGGCATGTTGCCTCCTTGTTCGGTGGTACGTTCTTTTAATCGCACTATGGTAGGATTGAAACATTGTTAGTTTGTCCTGGCTGATGAGATTCTGCTTGACTTTTAATCGCACTATGGTAGGATTGAAACTAAGTCATTGCTGTTTCCCTTGTGTATTGACAAGCCTTTTAATCGCACTATGGTAGGATTGAAACACAGGAAGATCGACAAACTAACTGATATTTTGATCAACTTTTAATCGCACTATGGTAGGATTGAAACGCTGAATGAAATTGTTAGATGCGGGGAGTGTATGTATTGCTTTTAATCGCACTATGGTAGGATTGAAACCGGGCTAACAACGTACCACCGAACAAGGAGGCAACACTTTTAATCGCACTATGGTAGGATTGAAACTAAGCCTGACGGTATCGGTTTGGAGACCGCGATTCTTTTAATCGCACTATGGTAGGATTGAAACTGTGACGAATTTTGAGGTAGCTGTCTGTTCGAATTGCTTTTAATCGCACTATGGTAGGATTGAAACCGTATTGGTTGGCACAGCAACTTCCAGCGCGGCGCCGCTTTTAATCGCACTATGGTAGGATTGAAACATCCGAACGTGGTCACCTCTCTTGAGGCCGCACGCTGTCTTTTAATCGCACTATGGTAGGATTGAAACATTGTTAGTTTGTCCTGGCTGATGAGATTCTGCTTGACTTTTAATCGCACTATGGTAGGATTGAAACGCCATGGGTTGGCCTCCTTTTTTCATTCAGGTCCGGCCCTTTTAATCGCACTATGGTAGGATTGAAACGTGCAAAGGCTGCGGCTAACAACCGGCGCGCAATAGTCTTTTAATCGCACTATGGTAGGATTGAAACACGAATTGGCAGACGAAGTAAAACAAGAAGTGTTGACTTTTAATCGCACTATGGTAGGATTGAAACGAAATTGATTAGGATACCATTAGACAATCAAAACAAGATCTTTTAATCGCACTATGGTAGGATTGAAACCTATTTAAGTAGT
>CAZVSL010000399.1:0-6023 GCA_964629935.1 uncultured Calditrichaceae bacterium
CATCAGGAAGAGAACACGGGGCATGCTAACGTCGTGTTAAGAGATCCAGCGATATATGAGCGATTCACACCGACAATTCGCCGCCGATGTCCAATACTTGCGCCTGTTTGCCAATCGCTTCGACTTTCCTGACGAATTCTCTCGGGTCGGCATCGATAACATCGAAGGTTTTGTAGTGCATGGGTACGGCAAGTTTGGGATTTAGGAATTCCACTGCCTTTACGGCATCATCGATGCCCATGGTGAAATTATCACCGATAGGCAGGAGTGCGACATCGATGGTGTTCATTTCGCCGATGAGTTTCATATCATAGAACAGTCCGGTGTCGCCGGCATGATAGATGGTCTTGTCGCCGATGGTAATCAGCGCTCCGGCCGGGTTGCCCATATAGACTATGCCGTCTTCCGTAACCAATCCGGAGCCATGATGCGCGATGGTTAGTTTGACCCGGCCAAAGGAGAACGTATGTGCACCGCCAATGTGCATAGGATGGACGGTCAGACCTTGCTTGCCGCACCAGGTCGCAACTTCATAATTGGCAATCACCGTGGCCTCGTTCTGCCGGGCAATATCGACGGCATCACCAATGTGATCCCCGTGACCATGCGTCAGCAGAACGAAGTTACATGTGATGTCCTCTGGCCTGGCCTTGGCCAAAGGATTGTCAGTGAGAAATGGGTCGATAACAATCTTATCCTGGGCGTTTTCCAAAAGGAAAGCCGCGTGTCCCAAAAATGTAAGTTTTACCATGGCTGACTCCCTAATCCGGTTTGTGTTTGATTGATTGCCTGAGACCAGCGATGTGCACTAAACGTGGCGCATCGGCTTGATCAATTGCATAAACTCCTCGCGCGTCGAAAGATTGTCTTTGAACACGCCACGCACGGCGCTGGTGCTAACAACGGTATTTTGTTTCTCCACGCCACGCATCATCATGCACAAGTGTCTGGCCTCTATCACCACACCGACGCCTTGCGGATTCAGGCATTCCACAAGCACATCAGCAATTTGATTGGTGAGCCGCTCCTGAACCTGCAAACGTTTGGCGAAAACATCTACTACCCGCGGAATCTTGCTCAAGCCTACGACCTTGCCGTTTGGCATGTAGGCAACATGGCATTTGCCATAAAACGGCAGCAGATGGTGTTCACATAAGCTGTAGAGCTCGATATCGCGTACCAGTACCATCTCGTCATAACGTTCGGTGAACATTGCATCCATCAAAATCTTGCACGGGTTTTTTTGATAACCGCTGGTCAGGAATTCATAGGCTTTTTCCACCCGCTCGGGCGTTTTCTTCAGGCCCTCGCGGTCCGGGTTTTCGCCTATTTCATCAAGTATTTGTCGAATTAACTTCTGCATCGTATATCTTACTCTCTGATTGAAGTTTCATCACTGCCCGGACGAGAAGATAGAAAGAAGAGAGAGCAAAATGAGAACGCCAAGCACGGCAAGCGTGATTAAGGCGAGATGCTTCTTTGCTGTTTTCTTCTTCGTCGCATCCATGGTCATGATTTAGATGCCCTGATGCTCGATGATGCCTGAGTTGAGCGCTGGCTTATGGTTATCCAACTCTACTCCGGTGTTTGGATCAGGCCTGTAGAGTCGGCCCTGGTGCGTTTTTCTTTGTCGCAAACATTGCTGCACCGCGTAGGTAACTTCGGCCGCGCTCTTCTCGCGGCACCATTGCGGTTCGATCAGCAGATGGCGCGGCGCATCGCCATAGAGCCTCTCGATCTTGATGGCCGGATTCAGCCTTTCGATGACCTGCGTCACAAAGTCAATCCATTCTTCGAAGGAGAACGTTGAAAAAGGCTCCATCCTAAATTGTCGTGCCAACTCTGTGTAGCGGACAATATGCAGATTGTGCAGCTTGATGAAGTCCAGCGGCAGTTTGCAGACCTCTGCAACCGTCTCAAACATCTGCTGTTTCGACTCATTGGGGAAACCGAAAATCACATGTCCGCAAATATAGATACCCCGTCCGGCTGAGCGACGAATAGCATCGACGGTACAGGCGAAATCATGCCCGCGGTTGATCGTTTGCAGAGTCGCGTCATGCACAGATTCGATGCCATACTCGACGGTTACAAAGTAATCGCGCGCCAGTGAAGCAAGATAGCGAAGTTTGTCCTGCTCCATGCAATCTGGCCGGGTACCGATTGAGATGCCCACCACTTGTGGGTGTTCGAGAGCCTGTTCATACAGGTCGCGCAGGTGGTACAGGGGTGCATAAGTGTTTGAATACGGTTGAAAGTAGGCGAGGAAAGCCTGCGCCTTGAATCGTTTTTTCAGATAGCCGATGGCGTTCTCCAGTTGCTGCCGTACGGGAATACGAGCGCGCGCGGCCTCGGGCGTAAAACTGTCGATGTTGCAATAGGTGCAGCCGCCAAAAGCGACTTTGCCGTCGCGATTCGGGCAGGTGAAACCGGCATTGATGGGAATCTTGTGCACGCGATGGCCAAACTGCTGCTGCAGAAATGCGCCGTAGGAATTGTATCGCTTGTTAGTATGAGCCATAAGCCGATGCATGAACAAATTCGCTACAATGACTGAGCCAGAATCTCCGCGAGCTGCCTGACTGCATTTGCCCCCGAGCTGGTGATGATGTTGCCGTCTTTTTCCACCTTCTTGCCGGTGTATTTTGCTCCGCCTACTTGCAGCTTTTCGTAAACCGCCACATGTCCGGTGGCGTTCTTGCCACTCAGCAAACCTGCCACTGCCAGAATTGGCGTTGCATAGGAACCGGCTACGACCAGCTTTCCCCTTTTATTCAGGTTTAGTGCAATTTCATGCGCCTTGACATCATGCCAGTATTGACTCGAGCCGCTGCCGCCGACAAATACGACAGCATCATATTGCTCGGGATCGACATCGTCTATCATCAAATCGGGATCGATTTTTAGCCCCTGCGTGCCCTGAGCATTCTTGCTAACCGTGGATGCGACCGTTATTTTGACGCCGGCTGCTTCCAGTTTTTCGCGGGTCGTTGTATACTCTTCGTCTCGAAAATTGTTGTGCGCTACCACCATCAGAACGTGTTTCGAACTGTTCTCTGGCATGTCTTCCCTCCGGTTAGTGTCTTACTTTGTTGTAGTCAAAATTTAGTCTGCATCCGACCATTCATAGACCAGTCTGGCAACAGGTTTGCCGCCGACCATGTGGCTTTCGATGATCTCATCAACGTCTTCCAGCGTGACATTTTTGTACCACGTTGCCTCGGGATATACGACGATTACCGGTCCTGATTCACATGGTCCCAGGCAGCCGCTCGCTGTCACTTTGACTTCATCTTCGAGACCACGGTTCTCTACCTCTTCTTTCAATTTCATAGCGATGGGATTGCTACCCAGCGGTCCGCAAGATGGTTTGGCAAAAGGCGGGCGCGCATTGGTGCAAACAAAAAAGTGTTGTCGGAATTTGCTGGTCGGTTGCATTTGTATTTCAGTTTAGGACTTTGAGCTTGCTGCTTTCGGCTTTGTCGCGTTTGTTTTGCTCTGGCATGGGCAGATTATTCAGCGCCACGAGAAATTTTCGGACATCAACAGAATTGATGGCCGCGCCGTATGCCAGAGTTTGGTTCGTGTCAACGGCACAGTCAGGGCAGCCGCCGACGTGCATTTCATTCATAACTTCCTGCACCCGCGGGTTGATGTCAAGGGCCTCCTTGAAGGTCATGCCCTCATGAAATACCAGTTTGCCCTGCTGCTCCTTGACGTCATAGCGGAGTGCGGCGATATCATCGGATAGCGTGTGCTCAACAAGCTCGAGCTTCCGGATTGTCCGACTCAGAGAATCAGATAGTCGCTCGCACCGCGCGCTCAGCTTTTTTGTCTGAAAGTGATTATAAACGGCGTATGCGAGCGCGGCAAAAGCCACGCCCCAGGCGAGTGTCTCCATCATGTTTACGAATGCTATGTCAGGTTAGGGTATTATTTTCGAAATTCCGTTTCAGCCTTTTGTTCCACAGCTTCAATTTTGTGGTCGAAGTCCGGATCGCTGCTTTTGACATCATCGATCTTTATGCTGGTCACGATCCGGTCGAAATCCTCGCGCAAGGCGTAGTGACATTTTTTGATCACATGCATCACTTCTTTCCAGTCGCCTTTGAGGAGTGTGCCCATTGGCGTGAGACGATATTCAACCCCACTTTCATGTACGATCTTGAGGGCCTTGCTAATCGGCTCGCTTATGTGACTGGAATCACTGACCGGCAAGATGCTGAATTGCACCATCATATTTGCAGACTCCTGCTTTTAGTCATCGCGTTTGCGGGGAACGACGCCTTCTACCCAGGCTTCTCCATCGGTAAAATGTTCTTTTTTCCAAACAGGTACGGTCTCTTTAAGCGTGTCAATGGCATAGCGGCAAGCTTCGAAAGCATCCCCGCGGTGGGCGCAGGCGACTGCAATGGCAACGCTTACCTCGCCAAGCTCCAGTCTGCCCGTACGGTGGACGATCGCCATTTGTTTAACCGGCCATTTCCGGCGCACCCGCTTTTCAAGCTGTTCCATTTTGGCAGTCGCCATATCGGCGTAAGCTTCGTAGTCCATTGCCTTCACTGCGCGTCCCTCGGCATGATCACGCACGCGTCCGAGAAAAAGCACGACGCCACCGGTACTATAGTCTTCAACCTGAGCTAAGACGGCCGCGGTATCTATTTTTTTATCTGTCAACTCTACCATGACTTAACCCCCGCTAATGGGAGGCAGCAATCCCACGACATTACCTTGCTTCAGCTCCGTGCCTTTGTCTGCATATTCGTTATCTATCGACAGGCTTACCACTTTCAGGTGCTCACGAATATTGGGAAAGCGTTCACCGATCAGCCACACCAGATCGTCCACTTTGGTGCCTTCCTTCACCTGAATCTCTACTTCATCCTGTTGCGTCTGCTCGCGCAGTGGGCCAAAAAACTTCAGCTTGATCGTAATCATTCATCTACCTCAAGATTGCCAGGTTACCCCACGATCCCCGGCTGTTTCATGTGAATCTGCTCTTTCTTTTCTTTTTCGACCAATGACATGGCCAGCTCATGGTCAAAGCCCCGATGCGCCGGATCTTCCTCGAAACCACGATAGATGGCGCGACAGTGATAACAGATTGTAACTGTGTTGAGAACCTTGTACAAAACAAAATCGATGAGCGTAGCCACAAACAGAGATATGAAATACGTATGAAAACTGAAAATGACGCCTAGTGCAAAAATGGCTATCCCGAGTCTGGCATTGAAATCTTTCTGTACGTAAAACCGGATGCGGTCGCAAATTACGCAGCGGTCGACTTTGCCGCCTTGCTGCATATTTTTGGAAAGCGTGATATCATATTCCTTCTTGCAGTTTGGGCAATGATGCTTTTTCTCAGCCGCGTTCAATTCGGCCAGTACATCCCGCTCACATGATTCGCAAACAAATTCTACGGTTCTGTTGCGTTTGCCTTTTTTTCTCACGTTCATCGCCTTTAGTTCAAACTTGGGTCTTTGGGTACGATCCGGACGTTTTTCGCGATCTTGATGCTGACCAGACGCTCGTTGAGCAAGCGCTTTATTTCATCATAGCGCGCTTCGAGGCTATCCATTTCCAGAATTGCCTGCTTTTGGCTTGAGGAGAAATCCATAATCGAAGCGATCTGATTGACGATGGATTCCAGAGAGTGAGATTTCAGCTTGAGCAATTCGTCCAGATGCTCGACTCCCATTTGTTTCAGATATCTTCGAATCAAACGGATGAAAGCGTCCGCTTCTTTGCGTTCATCGAACCTGTCAGGATCGAAGTTTGTGTCGCGCAAATACTTGACTCTGGCCACGCGGTACGGTTTCTCCCGGACAAATTTTAAAATCCGCACCCGTGTCATGCCATAGAGCATAATGTTGTACTTGCCATCATGTTGCTTTTCTGTTTGTTGAATCTTGCCGACACATGCGATGTCGTAAACCTCCGGTGCGCCGAAATAATCATGCTCCCAGCCCTCTTTCAGCAGCGCCATGGCGATGAGATTCTTATCCTGCAGGGCATCTTCGACC
>CAZVSL010000400.1:0-6023 GCA_964629935.1 uncultured Calditrichaceae bacterium
CTAACACCATTCTCTTGCTCTAGGCCTCGGTCCTGGAGGCAAGCCAAAAGAGAGAGCAGCGAATGCTTTCTTAGCAAGATAAACACGGCAGTCGGGAACAAATCTGAGGTACTGCGGGGTTACGATAACCAAAAACAGGAAGGAGCAGGCACGTGGAGGAACACAAGTCCAACGGTATCATCGCATTTCTTTTCGAGAATTCTCTGTTTCTCATTTTCGGCGCATTTGCTGCGCTGGCCTGGGCAAATATCGACCACGAAGGATACGAACATCTCAAGCATTTTAAGATCTTCGCAGATTCTGCTATCGGGACGCTCAAGCCGGATGGCACCCGGGTTCTGGATCTGCATTATCTGGTAAATGATATCCTCATGGCGCTGTTCTTTGCTATTGCTGGCAAAGAAGTTTGGGAAGCGACTTTGCCCGGCGGCCCTCTGAGCAATCCGAAGCGCGCCGCGGTTCCTTTGGTTTCGGCTGTGGGTGGTATGGCAGGTCCGGCATTTCTTTACCTCGGCGGCGCCAGCATCATTGGCATGTATGATCAGTTGAGCAACGGCTGGGCCATTCCTTGTGCTACGGATATCGCTTTCAGTTACATGGTCGCGCGTATCATCTTTGGCGCGGGTCATCCGGCAATCCCGTTTCTGCTGTTGCTGGCCATCGCCGACGATGCCATGGGCTTGTTGATTCTGGCAGTTTTTTATCCGCAGGAAGAAGTACAGCTCCTGTGGATGTTACTGCCGGTCCTTTCTATTATTATGGGCCTTGGCTTCCGCCGATTCCGGCTGCAAAGTTTCTGGTGGTACCTTCTGATTCCGGGCGCAATTTCCTGGCTTGGTTTTGCCAAAGCCGGCCTGCACCCGGCACTGGGGCTGTTGCCGGTTATCCCCACCATGCCGCATGCACATATTGACAAGGGTCTCTTCAATTGGTCAGAACTGAATGCAACCGATACTCTCAACGAGTTTGAGCACTGGTGGGACAAGCCCGTGGAAATCATCCTGATGCTGTTCGGCTTGCTCAATGCCGGCGTTGTCGTGAGCGCTGTTGCGGAGCCCACCTATCTCATTCTAATTGGCCTACTTGTAGGCAAGCCCATCGGTATCTGGCTCTGCGCCATGCTGGTTGCGCGCGGTTTCAGGTTCGGTTTGCCGGACGGCCTGAGCTCGTCTAACCTGGTGGTTGTAGGATTCGCCGCCGGCATCGGATTTACGGTCGCCCTGTTTATTGCAACCGTGGCATTTCCCCCCGGCAACGTGCAGGACGCAGCCAAGATGGGCGCGCTTGGCTCTTTCTTCGCCGCGCCGTTGACATATATTGTTGCAAAGCTTTTACGCACGGAAAAAGTCACAAGCACGGCAGAGGCGCTCCACACTTAACCTGTTGAAGTAGGCAATTTACAAGAAAGCAGAAACAGGCCGGCCTCGTCAGATGGCTGGCCTGATTTATTTTGGTGAGATACTTTAAGCATCATGGCAAATACACATTGCTCTGGCGCAAGGTCAATGAGCGCTGACTCATCGAACGCTATATCGAGCAAACTGAGGAGTAATACGGCCTTGCTCCTCAGGAATTCATGCTAGAAAAGCAACATCTTACAAGAATCTCCGAGTAATTTTCATTAGTTTGCCTCCCCGGGATTGTTCACATCGAAAACTTTGTGAATCTTGGTGTCCCTTTGAGACTTTGTTGCAGGGATTACTTAGACTAACGTTCGGAAGCCCGTCACGCAATGCAGGAGGTTTGACTATGCGCACATTCATTTGGACACTTGCCACTGTTTTTCTAGCGATGGCTGTTTTCACGGCTGCGGCACAAGAAAAGCAACAGAAAAACGTTGCGATATTTCTTTATAACGGCGTCGAGGTGCTTGATTTTGCCGGTCCTGCAGAGGTGTTTGCCGCCACACGCATCAACGGTTGGGCGCCGTTTCATGTGTACACTGTGGCTGCTACCACCGAGCCCATCATCAGTCAGGGCTTCATCGACGTTGTGCCTGACTACTCCGTGCAGAATTGCCCGAAACCGGATATCATGGTTCTGCCCGGCGGCGGCACCTCGAACGCGTTTCAAAATGCCGCGGTTATGAATTGGGTCGAAGAGACTGCTCAGGAGCTCGATGTCGCGATGTCAGTCTGCACCGGCGCCTTTATTCTGGCGAAAGCAGGCATGCTCGATGGCAAGAAGGCCACGACCTGGCACGGCGCCATCGAGCGCTTTCGATCTTTTGCGCCAAACACGGAGGTGCTGAAAAATACCCGTTTTGTCGACAACGGCACAGTGGTGACGACCGCTGGTGTTTCAGCGGGAATCGATGGCGCTTTACACCTCGTCTCGCGTTTTTGGGGCGAAGATGTTGCCCGCGCCACGGCACGCTACATGGAGTATGACAAATGGGTCCCGGACGCCGGCAGCATTGTGGAGCATGAGATGGTCACGGCTCTAAGAAATGGCAAACAATTCGACTTCGGCGACAATGATCGCCTGCTATTTGAGGGAGAGCTGCGAAATCTCGGCCACGCTTTCCGCGAGCAAGGTAACACGGAATCCGCCGTGAAGGTGTTTGAGCTAACGCTGCAGAAATTCCCGGATGCCTTTCTTGCACACCGGGATCTGGCCACAACTCTGGAGCAAATGGGTGAATCTGATCGTGCGCAGGAACACTACCTGGCCTATCTCAAAATGAATCAAAGCGATCTTGAGATCGTGGACAAAGCCGGATTTGCTGCAACCCTGGAAGTATTCAGCGAGCTGGCCCGCAAGTCGCTGTTGAATGAACGTCAGGCGAATCTGCTTGGCTATCGCTTGCTGGCAGCCGATCGAATCGATCAGGCTATCCGAGTCTTTCGCCTCAATGTTGAGGCGTTTCCGGAATCATGGAATGTTTATGATAGCCTGGCTGAGGCCTATATGAAACAGGGCAAGGACGCGGATGCCTTAAAATTCTACAAAAAGTCTCTGGCATTGAATCCCGATAACAACAATGCAAAACAGCACATTGAGAAGCTGACCGGCACGCATTAGTCCGGGAAACCGAAGTTCTCTTGACGGTTGGGGGGTGTAGCTTAACACCCCCAAACCCCGGTCATTTCTGTAGTTGTCCTGCCTTTCATTCTCCCCGGGGCTCGGTTCGCTGCACATTTGCCTCTCCTTACTGAAAACAGTTATGCTGCCTGACAATCAGGTCGTATCTTTATGCGCAAAAACATTTCGTGAAATCAATTAAGGAGGTAAAAATGCGCACGACACTGGCGTTTGTGTTTTTTTTCAGTTTGTGGCTGAGCCGGTTAGGGGCTCAGCCGGAAAATCCGCAGTTTGTAGCAGAGATGGAAGCCACGCTGGCCATCCACGATACGGCCTCTACGGTGGCTTCGGAATTCAAAGCTCTCGATGCATTTCGTGCCCTGAGTGCAAAGTACGAGCAGGCGTGGCTGCCGCCTTACTGGACGGCTTATTTGTGTACACAAGTCGCTCGCCTGAAGGGCCGCGCCCCGGATTTTCCGGAAGACGTGGATGCGAAGGCTCTCGTGCACGAAGCACAACGCTATTTTGATCAGGCCGACAAGAACCTTCCCGACAAAAATGACGTACAGAAATCAGACTTCCATGCTTTGCAAGGCTTTATCTATGGCTGGATGGGATGGATCGTAGCGGATTCTGAGGAACAAAAAGAGAGGTATCGCGGGTTAACCACAAAAGAGTATCAGGCAGCAGTTCGTACCAATCCCGATAATCCGCTGTTGTTCGTCCTGTTTGGCATCAATCTCATGAGCAACGATGCAGAATATCAGGAGATCGTGGCTGCCCGCGCTCTGTTGCAATACGCGAATGAAATCTTCCAGCAAGCGCCGAAGCGCGCCATGACCACGCAGTGGAATCAGGAATTCATTCCGTTCTGGAAAGAGCGCGCCGAGAAGAAGCTGGCTGAGTTGTTGAATAAAGACGAATCTTGACGGACGTGTTACATAAACACGTTAACACACAAATACCTTAACACATAAATTGAGCGATTCATGCAAGGAAATCTTCACCAATGGGTTGTATGAAGAGTGTTCACGCTTTAGCGTGCCCAATTCCCGTCGCCCGGGCAAGCTGAAGCTTGAACACCGAACCACCCCGCACAAGAGAATCGCTCGATTCAGGTAACACATAAAACTCATGCCACAGCCTCAACCACGGCCAGATGTCTCAGAACGAAAATCATCGTCCTTTGCTTTCAGATTCATGCTTGGCTTCTGGCTGTTGCTGGGGCTGCTGGATTTGCTCAAGAACTTCGTAGCTGCCTACAATGCCGGCCGCATTTTCGCCTGGGATACCACGCTGAAATTCGTGCTTATTTATTCTCTGGCCTGGTGTCTTTTGAGCTGGCCCATCTATCGACTATTTCAGACCACCAAAAAATGGAGCTGGCCCGCCCGCCTGGCTTCACAACTGCCGCTGAGTCTGGTTTTCGCTGCGCTGCACATTTTGATTGTATCTTTGAGCTTTTCCTATCTAACCTATTTGAATGCTGAACAGACACCGGGATTCACTGAATTCTATCTGACCAGGATTTCGAGTCGTTTTCTGCCCGCCTGGCTCAACAGCACGTTTGCTTATTGGGTTATGCTCATCATTCTGTTTGCGTTTAATTATTACGAGCAATATCGTCAGCAGAGCCTGCACGCACTGCGGCTGGCGTCGCAATTGTCACAGGCGGAATTGCAGGCCCTGCGCATGCAGGTTCAGCCGCATTTTCTTTTCAATGCGCACAACACCATCGCCATGCTCATCCGTCGGGGGCAATATGAGCAGGCGACAAACATGCTGTCCGGCATGAGCGACCTGCTGCGTGCTACGCTGACGCAAAAGCACACCCAGCTCGTGCCGGTGCAGGAGGAAATCGATCTGATGCGGCAGTATTTGGAGATCGAGCAGCTTCGTTTCGAAGATACGCTGCAAATCAAAGTTGCGGTCGACCCGCGAGCAACGCAGGCGCTGGCGCCAAACCTGATTCTGCAGCCGCTGGTAGAAAACGCGTTCAAGCATGGCATTGCAAAATGTATGGGTGAAACGCAGCTCGACATATCGGTGGCACGGGTGAACGGCATGCTGCGGCTGTCGGTTTATAATTCCGGACCGTCATTGCCGGAAGCGTGGACAAAGGAGCAAGATGTCGGCATCGGACTTTCGAATGTGCTCGGCCGGCTGCAGCAGATGTTTCCGGAGGAGCATACCTTTAGCATGCGGAACTATGACCACGGTGTGCGCGTCGATATTGATATTCCCTATCAAACAGAGGCCGGCACGCATGAGTAAGATCACCGCCATTATCGTAGATGATGAAAAGCAGGCGCGCCACGGCTTGCAGGTGCTGCTCGAACGTGACTCCGATGTGGAGCTTATCGCAACATGCAAAGACGGTATGCAAGCCATCCAGCAGATTCAGGATAAGCAACCCGACTTGCTGTTTCTCGACATCCAGATGCCGGGCATCAACGGATTCGAGGTGCTCAACAGCGTGCCGCATCAACTTATTCCGCCGGTGATCTTTACCACGGCCTACGATCAATACGCGCTACAGGCCTTTGAAGTGCACGCGCTCGACTATCTGCTCAAGCCGTTTACGGATGCGCGCTTCTATCGTGCGCTGCAGTTTGCCAAAGAGCAGATCCGCAGCCGCACAAGTCAGGCAGTGCACGAACGTCTGCTCGATTTGCTCAAACACTATGAGGCGCGGGCAGGCAACGAGCCACCGCATCTGGTGCATGAATCATCGACACGTGCGGCTGCCCGTGAGCGGCTGGTGGTACGCACATCCGGCAAAATATGCTTTATTCCGCTTGCAACCATCCTGTATATCGAGGCGTGCGATTACTTCGTCAAAATCAAAACAGACAAATCCGAGCACATGGTGCGGGAAAGTTTGAAAGCGCTGGCCGGGCGTCTGCCGCGGGAGCGGTTCGCGCGCATTCACCGGTCGCACATTGTCAACCTGGAAGCCATCACGGAAATCCAACCGTATCAAAATGGCGACTTTCATG
>CAZVSL010000401.1:0-465 GCA_964629935.1 uncultured Calditrichaceae bacterium
TGCCACTGCTACTGCCACTGCTACTGCCACTGCTACTGCCCCCTGCCCAGAATCACCGTATCCCTCACCGACTTGTACAAATATATCAAATCATACATAGTCGTATCGGCTTTGATCAGCGTATCGGCGCGGAAAACGTGCACCAGGTCATAGGTGGTGACGGAATCGGGATGAGGCGGAGGCGGTGGTGTGAAGTTCAGGTTGGATTTGTTGTAGCCCCACATTTCAAAGGTGACGCCATAGCCGTCCCGCTGAAACCAGATGTTGATGGGCTGGTCCTGGTAGTTGCGATTGACCCCGCGTAGGATAGAAGCGAAGATGCCATTTTCAGCCTTTTCCGTAGGCAGATTCTCGAAGGCCTCCGGCTCGCGACTCTCGGTTACGATCTGAAAGTTGGCCTTGAATTTCCAGCTATTCATGATCGCCTGAGCCGAATCCGATGGCACGGGAAAATAAATCGCCTCT
>CAZVSL010000401.1:475-929 GCA_964629935.1 uncultured Calditrichaceae bacterium
TATGCTTTCACCAGATCATCCTCGCCAAAGCCATTGCCCGTGGCATCGATGATGTCCAGCCGCGTCACCAGCGTCTCCGCAATAAAGAATTCATACACGAAGAAATCGATCAACTCCTGGTCATCGATGGAGACCACCGGTACCGTCACCTTATCTACGGAGATGGCCTCCTGCGGCAAGGCAGGGGTGGCGCTCGCCAGCAGCGCCATCAGGGCGGAAACAGTGAACTGATGCTTCATCGGCTTGCCCTCCGGTCGCCGCTCTGCAGCTTCATCCACGCTGAATAATACTTGCGCGCTTCATCAAACCGGCCGGTGCGTTTGAACGCTTCGACCATGAGCTGATAGGTTTGCATTTGCTCGCGGGCATCGAGCTGCTCCGGATGCGCCAGCACATTTGTGCAGGCTTCGATTACCGCTTTGGGATTGTTGCGTGAGAGCTTGGCGATCTCGAG
>CAZVSL010000401.1:939-6000 GCA_964629935.1 uncultured Calditrichaceae bacterium
AACTCTTGGCGCGATTCTCCCAGGCAATGGCGACCGACTGGTTGAAGTACATAAACGCGAATTTCCTGTTCTTCCTGATGTTTTCCAGGCCGAGGTTGTGGCACATCACGCCATAGCTGTCGAAGTAGCGTTGGTAGGTCGTATCCAGCGGCGCGCCGGCGCCATCCTTTTGTGCCAGCTTGATGACATGCTTGAGCCGGTCGATACCTTCGTTCTTGCGTTCGAGGTGTTGAAATTCCAGCACTGCCAGCCGCCAGATAGTCTCATCGATGGCCGTGCGTGTGCGTAATTGCGGGATGAGCTTGAGAAAGCCGCGCGCGGCCTCGCTGTATTTGCCTTGCTCCTGCAGTGCAATGTATTTGTCGCGCAGCTCGACAGCGCGGGTGTTGCCGTCGTCCCAGTTAATCCAGTCGATGTAGCTGCGGATATCGGCACGTTCTTGCTCCGTGCTGGCGTAGGTCAGGGCGCGGTTCAGGTTGCTCAGGCCGCGCTCTGCCTGGTGCATTTTTATCTGCGCGTCGCCCTGGTAGTAGACATAATAAAACAATGCGGAGGTGTCCACGGCCGCTTCCTGCAACCCCGCCATCTCATCGCTGAAATCCAGACCGGCAGCGCTGCGCATCACGATCTCCGCCTGCGCAAAGTTGGTATAGGCCGATTCCCACGCTTCCATAGCGTAATAAGCTTCAGCCAGGCGCGCAAACAGTGTATGCTCGCCCTTCTCGATGCGCGTCAAGCCCTCTAGCACACCGACGGCTTTCTTATGGTTGTTCTCATCGAGAAAACGGCTGGCCAGGGTCTGATACACGCGGGCCAGCCAGCTTCTTGCCTCCAGGTCGAACGGATTTAACATGACCGCACGTTCGAAGCTCTTTCTGGCTTCGAGCAGCAGCCGCTGCACTTCAGCCTTCTGCAGTTGGGCAGTGCTCTGCTCAAGTTGCGCCAGCTCCTGCAACCTGCGTGCGCCACGATTAAAAGCTTCGATCGATCTGACCGAATCCTGGCCGTTCACACGATACCCCGGCTCGAGTTCATTGGCCAGGGCGCGCCACAAGGTGTCGCTCCTGGCAGTGCGGCGTTTGCCCAGGGCTTTGAAGGAGTCAGAGCGCTTCTCCTGCTCCAGCGAAACGAACAATTGGTCCGCAGCGGAATCCGCACTGGCCGCCACCGTGGAATCGACACCGGCAGGCACGAGCAGTTTGCCCTGGCCGCGTTTCGAGGTGCGGAAACCGGCGGAGCAGCCGCTCAGTATGAAGATTGCCAATAGACCGGTGATGAGGGAAGTTTGTATGATTCTGAATAGTTCTTTCCGTTTATGCATCTATGATCTCCTGAAAAAAGTCGGTGGCTTGCGAAGTATGGCTCGGAGCCATCGGATGGATCATCACTTCACGCTTTCCCACCACGACAAGAATATCTGATAGAATTCTTCGGTCCTGCTGTCTGAAGCTGCCCGGCGTGAGGTGCTGAATGACAGAATGTCCCCGGTTGGTGTGCGGTTGGCCTGGCCGATGCGCAGGAAACGACTGTTTTCCTTGAAACCGCGGTCGATGAGATAGGTCGATTCGTTGCCTTCCACCAGACAGATGCGAATTTCATAGAGCTTCTGCTTGCACAGCAGGAACATCTCAAACTCTCTGCCGCCGATTCGGAATGTCACCTTCGAGGTGAGATCGCCGGCGCCTTTCTCCATGAAACGGTTGACTACGTCAGGAAACTGCGCCGGATTGCGCTGCATCCACTCGACCAGCGGGCGGTAGATTGGCGACAGGTCTTCAAACTCGCCGGCCACGCCAGACATGTCGACCATGCCGATTTCTATTGCGCCGGCATCCATTTCTTTTGCCTGGGGTGCGCCGAGCGTTAAACCGCCGGCGCTCAAGTCTTTGCCCGCGCCCGGTTCCAGGGTTGAGCCGGAGCCCACCGATATCTCCGTGGCGCCGCTTTTGCTACGACCACCGCGGCCACGCCCCGGCAGCCGCAACCGCTGTTTGGAATCACCAGTCAGGGAGTTCAATCCACTCAGCACCGTTGATTTCTGCAGGTTTAGCCTGGAAGAGCTCTGTTTTGCGCCCGAGACGGGTTTGCTTTCAAGATTCCTCTGGCTCAGCGATTTACCCGGTTTGGCAAGCGTGGTCAACTCGGCATTCAGCGCAGTCAGGTCGATTTTGGTTGCTGGCGCCGGCCTGGAGGGTTCGGGCGGCGGTTCGAATTCAACCGGCTGTTCTATCTCCACAGGCTTATCCGCCTTTGGCGCCGGCGTTACTTTCTCCGGCTTTGGTTTAAAACGCGTCCAGTTGATTTCTTCATACGTATCCGTTTTTTGCCTCACTTCCGGCAAGTCGGTCCATTGCAACGCGAAGTAGCTGGCGAGCAGCACAAACGAGGTCACAATGCCGGCGATGATCTTGTCGTTGTTCGAAGTTGTCGTCTGCGCTATGTACATGTATTTAATGTGTTTATGTGTTAACGTGTTTGTGTGCCCGGGTCATGTGTCTCCATATTCGACTTCAACACATTGCACGAGGCGCTTGTTTAGAACTGCATGCTCTCATAATTAATGTTGAACGGAATGCCATTGCGTTCGCAGATATCGAGTACGTCGACTGTATGCTGAATCAACGAGTCCTCATGCGGTTCGATAAGCAGCACCATTTTTTCGCCCTTTAGCTGATGATGGTTCAGCATGTTTGCCAGCGTGGACTCGAGCTCCGGTAAATCCACTGTGCTCAGCAGAGCAACATCATTTTGCATGATGACAAATCCGTGCTGCTGATCGATTTTTACAAACAGCAAAACCGGCTCTGTCTCCGCTTCCCGGCGCTCCTGCTTGTCTTGCTCTGCCGGCAGCCTGATCTGCGCCCGAACTTTGATATCGCTGATGGCGATGAAGCCGAACAGAATGATCATCGCCACATCGATCAAACGGATAATGATCCCGCCTTTGTTCACTTTATGGTCTCTCCTGCGTTATTGTTCGAAAGTTTCACAACGCCGTCATTACTCCACGCGCCGGACATCGATGCCCTTGGCGATGCCGAGATGGTCACAGATATCTGCTGCGGCCATAGTGTACTTTATCGGCGTATCCCAGTTGGAGCGGATACGCACGCGCAGGGCCTCGCCTTGCCGGTCTAATTCTGCCATCTTGTTCTGCAGGTAGCCGAGCAGTCCCTGCGCGCTACGAATCACAACCGATTCGTTTTCAACGAGGAACCGGCCCTCTCCGTCGATGCCGACGAAGCACACCTGTTCGCGGTCCGGGCTCGATGCCGGCGTCTCTGTGCTTTCAGGCAATTCGATCCGGGTCTTCTCCGTCACATCAGAAATGGAGATGAAGCCAAAGAGCAAGATGAATACAACGTCGATCAATCTTATCATCGTACCGCCAGCACCCATGGTCTCCTCGTGTTCTAAAGTTTAAAATAAGTGCTCGAATGTCGAAACCCGAAATGTCTGTCTCGTGTGTCGTCCTGCTTCATTTGGTTGATAAGTCCAGGTGCGGCACAAATCCGGAATTTTGAATATCTAGTCTGGATTATTCATGCAAGAGAAGGTTAATACGTTGGGTGTTCAGCCCTTGGTTTACTTAGACTGTTACGACACGCTGAAGCGTGAACACCGAGCCTACCTTCTAAAACTCAGAACTTCGATTTTGAGCGTAAAATGCCAGTTTGTGAATAATCAAGGCTAATGGCGGTCATCTTTCGACGTCAGGTGAATCGCTTAGTTCGGATACAAAGTCCCAGGTTTTGTATTTGTTTCGAATTTCGTGTTTAGGATTTCGGATTCTGCTGAATAAGCTGGTTGCGGTGGCTACGTGCCGTGCTATGTGCCTGGCTTCGCCGCGCCGGGTTCTAAGCGGCCTGACAGCCGCCACTGCGAACATCCGCGCTACAGACCTGTTTCAGGATACAATGCCGCGCTGCGAATTGAGCGTGGCTGTTTGAATGTCCATTTGCTGATGCTCCCGCAAGTTGGGAATAAACGGCTGAGCAAAAGTCGTAAACTCCAGCTCATGCTCATCGTGATTGGGCACGGTCACGCGCAGTTTCTGCGGGCCGACCTCGGCGCCGAGCGTCCAGCGCAAACTTGCCATGCCCTGCCGGTTTGTCTTCACGATTACCGCTCTTTTCTCATTTTCCAGCGCGCCGCCGCCAGTGACAATTTCGTAGCGAACCGGCAGGCCGGCGATCTTCTGGCCTTTATCGGTCTCGACCATAATGGCGACAGGTTCATGCAATGGCTGCCCGATAATACCGTCCTGCTGAAATTCAGATATGGCTCTAAGTTGAAACGAGGGCACTTTAGGACGCCCCTGACCGCCGTTCTCGGGTGCGCTTGTCTTGCTGGGTTCCGGGCGCTTGCTGCTGCCGCCCGATGATTCACCGGAGCGTTTGTGGCGCTGTTGCACCAACGCCATCAACCACAGACGGAACTCATCGGCTTTCGCTGAAATCAACTCCAGCCGCTTATTGAATGCGCTGAAGACTTCGGTGGCAAAGAAATTGAGAATGATGCTCACCACGAGTCCGATGAGCGTTGTGATCAAGGCCAGGCCCATGCCGTTCAGAATACGCTGGCTGTCGAGGTTGCCACCGAAAAAGGTGACGAACATACCCCAGACCGTGCCCAGCAAGCCCAGCGCACCGGCGGTATCGGACAGGAACGAAAGACGGCTGCGGAAAGTATTGAACCGCCCCTGCTGCATCTGAATGTAGTTTGCGATCTCGTCGTGAAAGTCGCGCGTGTTGCCGGTGGTATGGAAGATCGACAGCAGAACCGAATACAGACGCGCGATCATGCTGTTTTGGTAATTCATCACCAGGCGGTTGACATCCTGCACCGACATCTGGCGGTAGCTGGTGCTCATGAGCGGTCTGCCTTTGATCTTATCCACGATCAGCTCATACACCTGCATCACGATGAGGAATAAGCCGATGGCCATCACCACAAAGATTGCGATAGATACGCCGCCGCCGAGCCTGGTCAACGACCAGAAGGTCTTGATGTTGCCCGGTTGGCCGCTGTTCGCTGCCGGCAGCGTCGCGTCGCCGCCGC